>JAFASD010000441.1 GCA_019244945.1 Acidobacteriaceae bacterium
TCTCTGTTCCCGCTGTTTGGGCACGAATCTCAGCCATGAAAGCCACATCTGCTCGTTCGACAGGTCGGAGTATGAAAGGCATGAAGATTTTGTCTTCAACACACTACGATGAGCAGTTACTCGTAACGTAAGGAAATGAGTGGATCAACTCGCGTGGCGCGCCGCGAGGGCACATAACACGCCACGATACCTGCGAGTGCGAGGACGACTATGACGCCGATTAAAGTAAGTGGATCATAGGTGGTGATCCCGGCGATCTGATTCTTCATGACGCGCAGGAGCGCAAAAGAAATTGCCACGCCGATCGCAATGCCCAGCAAAATGAACCGCATTCCGGACCAAATCACGAGTCGGGTCACGTCTTGCAATCTTGCGCCCAAGGCCATCCTGATGCCGAACTCCTTCTTCTGCTGCGAAACGGTGTACGAGACAACGCTGTACACGCCGACGCAGACTAAGATGAAGCCAACGCTTGCGAATACGGAGAACAGCTCTAAACCGAACCGCGCCTGCGAGTACACGAACTGATCCAACTGATTCTGCAGCGTGTCGGTTTGTTGGGGAACCACGCTTTTGTCTAGCGCCAGAACTGCACTTTCCAGATCTTTCTTCATGGGCGCCGGATTGCCCATAGTTTTGACGAACACCCCAAACCCGCCATAACCGGACATGGTCAGCGCCGTATACGCTTCGGGCTGGATGGGATCGACCGCTCCGTGATTTCGCAAGTCAGAAGTGACTCCGATGATCTCGAACCAGGGGTTCTTGATGGGCACGGGCGCTTGCTCGAATACATCGATGCGCACCTGCTTGCCGACCGGATTTCTCCCGCCGAGCAGCTTGGTAACAAAAGTCTGATTTACGAGGGCGACCATGTGTTTCCCTTGCATATCCGCGTCGGTCAGGCTGCGCCCGCTCAACAATCGGCTGCCGACGGTTTGGAGGTAGTAGGCATCGATCAGTCCCAATTGCCCGCTCCACTTCTCCGAATGCGTGACGCCTGCCACGTTGAAGGTGGTGGGTATGCCGCCAAACGGTGGAAACTCAAGCGCTGCGGAGGCCGCCCTTACGCCCGGGTATGTGCGCAACTTCTCGACGAGATCATGCGCAAAGCGGTACTGCATTTCCGTGGTGTTGTACTTTTTTCCTAAGTTGACCTGCGTTGTGACTAGCTGATCTGCGCGGAAACCGAGATCTGCGCCCTTTTGCAACAGGAAACTGCGCATCAGCAGGCCCGCACCGCTGAGCAGAAAGAGCGACATGGCCACTTCGAGCACAACCAGCATGTTGCGCATCCTGCCGCGCCGAAAGCCGCTGTTGCCGCGCCCTCCGGCTTTTAACGGCTCCGCCATATTTCGCGAAAAGGCGCCAAAAGCGGGTACCAGGCCAAAGATCAGAGGAGTCAACATTGTCAACGCGACGGTGGCTGCGAGTACGGGCAGATTCAGGCGCACATCGGCTTCGTCAGGGAACGTGAATTTCGGCAGAGCTGCCATCAGTCCTCGCAATCCCGCCGCTGCAAAGGCACAGCCGAGCGCCGCTCCGCACCACGCCAGGATGGTACTTTCGACCAGGAGTTGCCGTATGAGTCTCCAGGCGCCAGCGCCGAGCGAGCTGCGTACGGCGAATTCTTTTTCGCGCGCCGTTGCACGCGCTAACAGGAGATTGGCAACGTTCGCACAGGCAATGAGCAGCAGTAACCCGACCGCACCGAGCAGGATGTACAGGGTTTCACGAAAGCGGCCGACGACGTTATCGATGAGCAAGGGCACGCGGACGTCGAACTGCTTCGGATAGAGGACGGGATACAGCTTCGCAAGGCGTCGGGCGATGACGGTTAGATCTGGGATGGCGTCATGCGGTGTTATGCCCGGGCGCAGGCGTCCCAGTAAAAATGCGAAATCGGAATTGATGTCGGTCTCGGCTGCATTCGGCGTAAACGGCATCCAAAGCTCCGCGCCCCACAAGGTGAACCGTTTCGGCATGATGCCGACGAGCGTGGTCGGCGTCCCGTTCAAGATGTAGGTTTTACCGATGATGTTCGGATCGCCCGAAAACCGGCTTTGCCAAAGTTTGTAACTGAGGACGAAAACCGGGGGTGCATCTGGCTTCGCGTCGGCAGGCGTGGTGTAACGCCCGAGTAATGGAGGCATTCCACAGAACTCGAACGCGTTGCCGGTCACCTTCGCTCTCAAGAAAGATTCGAGCCGGCCGGATGGGTCGGTCATCAAGACGCGATCTTGGATCAAGCCGATGCTGTCATCGAAGACGTGGTTCTGCTGCTGGTAGGCGATGAATTCGGCTTGAAGATAACCTTGGCGACCGCCTTGCTGGTCGGGACGACTGGAATCATGTATCTCGATGCCGACTAATCGATTTCCGCCGCGATAGGGGAACGGATTGAGAAGCACGTTGTCGATGACACTAAAGATCGCCGTCACCGATCCGATGCCGAGCGCGAGCGCCAGGACGGCAGTGGTCACGAATCCGCGATCTTTGAAGAGCGTTCTTATCGCGAACTTCGTGTCTTGCAGCAAGGAGTCCATGAGAGGAGATACGTAAGAAAGCTGAGAAGGGTCCCATAAATTTTGAGTTGTCCCGGTTTTGGGACGAAATACGTAGTGGGAGTTATCGTAGGGAGCGCAGACTCTCGACGGAGGGTATGAAGTAATAGGAGCCGGTCAGGGGTTGCGTGAAGCGAGTGAGGGCGTCGCGTGTGCCGGTAATCAAGCCCGCCATGCTTTCTAACATTCTTGAAAGGCGCTTCTGATCTGCGCTGAATCCGACGAACATGGTTCCGTGATCCGCGACGGTTCCATAGGGCATGTTGCGACGGAAGATTTTTCCAAACTCGTCCTGGTCGGTTCGCGCGACATGCGAGTCTGACGGCTTGTGGTCGAGTTCGAGACTGTCGAGCTTGGTGCGTCCCATCGTACGTTCCTGCTGATCAATCGGTAGGGCCTCCCATTCATCCACTTTGTGCTTCCATTTCTGGAGTAAGAGTACGGTGCCGGCGGCGCCGGGAACTCCATCGGGTAGGAGGGCTACTTCGGGTGCATCGAGCAGAGTAGGATTTTCGGAACCATCTATAAAGCCGGTGAGGTCGCGGTCGTGCCGGTAGGGCCAGCTCGATGTCTCTTCGCCGAGCGACGCCTGTTTTGCGAGGTCATTGATGATTGATCGCGCCATATCAAAGAGAACGTCATAAGCGCTGCCGGATAGCCATACGAGCGCATCGTGTTGCGTGCTTGGCATGATGAATTCTTCTTTGCCCTGAATCTGCTGGTCAAAGCCTTTGACGTCCGGAGGGGCATCGGCGGGAGCGACATCGCGCCAGAGCTCGGGCCGGAAGCCGATGACAAAGTTCACTCCGCCGGTAGTGGTTCTAGGTTCCCTGATAGCGGCGAGCGTGGACGCGAACTCCTTCCGTTTCTGGGCGTCCAACATGTCGAATTCCAAGTAGGCGTGAGAGGACGTTCCGAGAGCGAAAATCCCGGCCTGAGGCGTGTTCATTCGGCTATGATAGCGGGGGTTGAAAGTTGTCTGAATTCGGTCTGAATCCACTGGCTCAAAAGGGCCGTATGCACGATATTGCCGTTTTCGCCAGAGCCCGAGCCCAATCGTGGTGGGCTCCTTTTTGCCAAGCGAAGGTCGATGATACCCATCGAGCTCGCGGACTCCGCCGAATCGAAACTCGTTTAAGGTTGGCCCGACCGGGACAGCCGGAGCCGAACCCTAAGCGCCCGCTTTGGGAAATAGCGCTGAAGCTTCAGCGCGACCGGATCGTAGGATCCCACCAACATGCCGGAATTATTGAAAGCGGGCCCTGAAGAGGCCGTTATTCCATAGAAGTCACCAGCTTGCATCGCAGCAGTCGGGTAAGTATATAGCCCTGCAACCGGCGTTGATGACGGGTTGCGCTGAAAGTTGAAGAAGAAAAGCTTGATCTTTAGAATGGGTGCGCCGATGCTGCCGCTGTATTTATTCCAGTGGTCGACGGACTTCCGTCCGGTCTGATTGTAAAAGCCTAGGGCGTTAAGAGCTGTGTTCTGAACGAACTGATAGGAGCTGCCATGAAAGTCGTTTGTTCCGCTTCTCAGCATGAGGTTGAGGGAAGTAAGGCCATTCCCGTACTGTGCGGGAGCATTGCTCGCGTCCATACTGATTTCCTGGATCGCATCGATCGGCATGTAGTTACCCGCTTTGGCAAACGTGAGGGTGTAATTGCCAGCGGTGTTAGAGCTTTGCGCAATGGCGGTGGTTGTGAAGCACAAAGTTGTCAGGGCGAGTAGCGAAAAAAGAGAAATCGCCCTCACTCGGAATAGCGAATACATCTTGACACCCCATAAGTGTTCCGGGAGCCTGTTTTTCGGGAATCGAGGCGGCATCACTCCCAAGAGACTTAAGACTTAGAGACTACCATGAGGAACGTCAGTTACCTGGCTATACTCCCAGTCTTGCCGTCAAATAAGGTTTTGATGATGGATGTCTGGCTAGTTCCAGTTCACGTGATCGGCGGGCAAGAGAGGCAATCTAAGAGCGTTGGGATCGTTGATGTTCAGGTTCACCGGGGTGAGGCGGCCGTTATAGAGTCTCCATAATTCGAGGTGGCTGGGGTGGTCGGCGATGCTCGAGATGGGGCTGTTCCAAATCACGTCTCGGGGCGTGCCGTTGATTACGATCTCCATCTGAATGGAGACCGAGCAAGCATCCGGGAAGACGGTGCATTGCATGGATCGGTCGCGGCAAACAGAATCGGGGTCATTCAGCAGGGCAGTCGCGAGATGATCTAATTCCTCCTTCGAATTTGCGCCCAATAGAACGGAACCGCGCGAACTGCCGCTTCTTCGGAAGAGGATCTCGTAATAGAAGCGGTAGTACGGACGCCTTTGTTGCGAAGGCTGAATGAGTTCTTGAACGGGCGGGTCTTCCCCGGGCCGATCTTTCATCGGTTGAATGGAAACGAGCTGGAGACCTCGATGGGATCGCACGCGATAGAGAGCGGTTTCGGTGCCGAGAAAGCCGTCCAGGCCACGTCTGGGCATTCCGGGGCGGTAGTAGGCGTTTTCGATGCGAAGCTCCATTGCCGGGCGAAGATCCATCCAGCCGCCGCCGGGTTGGAAACCGTTATAGAGACGAAGCACGTCCGGGAAAGGCGTTTGGCGCGCGTCGGGGTAGCGCAGGAGGTAATTCGGCGCTGCTGGGATGACACGGAAATTTGACGGCGCTCGCGTGACGCAGGAAGTTGAGACGAGCGCACAGAGAATCCATAGGCGTCGCGCTGTCATGGGGCCGATGATGCGACCGAGTATAGCGTGCGGCGAAATCGACGATGCGAACATCTAAGTGGCGTGGCAATTCACTCGGGTTATCGTAGGCGTTCACGGCGTGTGAACAGCGAAACGTTCTCGGGGCGGCTGAAGCGCGCTCCAGAGACGGCGAGGTTTTTGCGGCGAGCCGCGCCTGCGTTCTTGCGCGAAATATCTAAGGATTGCAAACGCGAGAGCCTTCCCGCGCCAGTTTCTCCTCAACCCAAGTTGTGGCCGGAAGAGGGGCTGCACGCTGCCTGGCTCGGGCACAGCACAGTGTTGTTGAAGCTGGATGGTTTTACGATCCTTACCGACCCTGTTTTCAGCAGCCGTATTGGGCTAAGTGTTGGCCCATTGACAGTGGGTATTAAGCGGCTGGTGGAAGTCGCTGCGCCGCTTGCGGATGTTCCGCACATCGATTTGGTGCTGCTCTCCCATGCTCACATGGATCACTTCGACTTGCCGAGCTTACGGCGTTTAGAGAATCGCGGGACACGCGTGGTGACGGCTTACCGGACTTCCGATCTGTTGCGGCCGAAGCGTTACGCGAGCGTGCACGAACTGCGCTGGGACGAAAGCGTTCAGGCCGGCCAAGCGAAAGTGACTGCGTTCGAAGTGGCGCACTGGGGCGCGCGCATGCGCAGCGACGTCTATCGCGGCTATAACGGGTACTTGATTGAGGCGGGCCGGCACCGCGTCATTTTTGGCGGAGACACGGCGTACACGGGATCGTTTCAACGGCTTCGATCTTCTTTGCCAATTCATTTAGCCATCATGCCCATTGGTGCGTATAATCCGTGGATTCGCGTCCATTGCAACCCTGAGCAAGCCTGGACGATGGCGAATCATGCGGGGGCAGAATTTGTGCTACCGGTTCACCACCAGACGTTTCAATTGAGCCACGAGCCGCGATTGGAGCCCATTGAGCGGATACTGGCAGCGGCGGGGCCGAATCCGGAACGCGTCTGTGTTCGCCAGATCGGCGAAGACTTCCACTTGTGAGTAGAGAGTGGCGGAGAAGCGAAACATCATCGGTGAAGGAGCGCAAACGTGAATGGCCGGGCTGTTCTTGCGACGCTTCAGGAACAAGCATTTATCAAATTGGCTTGCGGTCGAACTTCTCCGCGGACTGCGATCTGTCTCCGTTACTGAGGGGCGTTTGCTTGCGCACGCCTTCAGCGATAAAGAAGGTGTAATATGCCAGGAATCCCACAATGGCAGGCATGGCGGCCAGGCAGAAGATATCAGAAATCTCGAACTGCTTCTGAACCAGCATGTTGTTCGAGAAAACAGTGGGTAATAACAACAGAAGCACGTTCTCAACACCGCGGAACAAAAGCGTCCAGTTACAGAAACGCCAGAACGCTTGCGAGTTAGAGGGGAAGAGCTGCCAAATTAGAACAGTCGTGAAGATCAGACCGATGACCCAGGCGTGCAAACCCTCCCGAGTAAGACCGCCGCTCGACATCCCCCAATAGACCAGGAAAATCACAAAAGGAACCACGAAAATAAGCGAAACATAAATGGTCTTTTTGACCAAGCCCAACCAGAACGCGCGCAGCAGGTAGCCAAAAAAGAAGCCGATACCAACGCCGAAGGGCAGCGTGTTCCAGTATTGAAAGAAAAAGCGGATCAGAGGTGACGAGGATTGATAGATGGATGTGGTTTCCAGGCTGTCACGATGAAACAGAAACAGATTCATCGGAATCAGCGTGTTCAGCGCAGAATCCATCCTGGAATGGAGCCAGTTGGATAACGTCAGCTTCGTGCTCGCCGTCATGGTGACGTAACTCAGGAAGTAATTTTGGGCAAAAGATCCTCGGTTGAGCAACAGCCAAAGTAGGATCCAGACGAAGGTTCCCAAGGAGAGAGTTGCGATGCGTCGCGCCGATATCCATAGGGTGGACGGACTTCCAAATAGAAACGCCATGGCGGCCAGCGCAGGAAGCCAAAGCAATGCGGATGGATGCACCAGATATCCCAAGCCCACCACGAATCCGGCCCAGAAATAAAAAGAACGCAGCACCAGGTAAGCGCCAATGAGAACGAAAGCAGCCGAAAGCAGTTTCGGCCAGGTAAAGTACACCTCGTGAATGACGAAGGGCGCGCTGACAGTAGCTAGGAAGGCCAGCAACGGCCAGTTGCCGGGAAGGACGTACGCGGCCAAGCCGAACACAGTGATGAGCGCACAAGACGCTAATACGATCATCGATATGCGATAGGCTGCGAACCCTTGCGGATCGAAGAGTTGCCATGGTGCATCCGGCATGAAGCCATTCACCTGTACGGGGCTGGAAAGCACGATTGGCGCAACAGCGAGACTTGCTATTGGACCACGACTGGAATAGCTCCACGGATAGTAAAATTCATGGGCGAAACCGCCGTGCGGCGAGGCACGGAGTGCAACAAGCTGCACTCCATGGAATGAGATACGGCTGTCGGCTCTTCCACCCGGTTCAAGCGTGCGCGAAATGCGTCCGGCATAAAGCTCGCCGGCGGGCCCCAGCGAGTAAGTCGATTTGATAACACCAAGGAGACCCACGAGTACAACGATGGCCAGGACTCGCCGTTCCAGTGCAGACGTAAATGTCGTGAGCGGTACGCGTGCGAGAGCGTAACAAGCGAAGAGCAAAAGAATGGCGAGCCCGGAGCGACAAATCCAACGCGGCTTAATGCGTTCCGGTCCGAACCACGCGAGCAAGCCAAGAAGCGCTAAGATCAAAATCCCTGGTAGCGGAATCCACAGGAAAGACAACGTTCTATATCTTTGGCGAAGCAAGAGACCGGGCGACAAAAAGGAGACAAACGCGCCGGCGGTGACCACGAAAATCATCAAGATCTGTTTGGCTGTTTGTAAATTGTCGATGTTCTGAATGAGAAAAGGGTCGGAAAATCCCAGCCACCCCTGTTTCGTGCTGGAGCCGTCGATTGCGTGAATGACGAAGCGGAGTGGTTTTTCCGCTTGCGGCAATTCGATTTCTCTAACCCACCATGCTTCGCCGGGCGCCAACTCAGGAGGTATTCGCAGGCTCTTGACGCCGGAGGTGCCAGTGACATACTCGATGAACAGTCTGTTCCCTGGAGTATTGAGGTACCCAGAGATGTACAGGGCAAAACGCGGCACGGCGGGATACCAGCGGCTATAAGCGGAACCGGTGGACGCGTCTGATCCAAGCCAGGATCCAT
>JAFASD010000560.1 GCA_019244945.1 Acidobacteriaceae bacterium
TCTTTTGAGAATCGCCTCGTAGCGTTGATCGTCAATGCGGCGTTGCAGAGTCTGCCACCATTCCGGAAACTTTTCGGCTTCCGCCGCGCCCGCGTAATGCGAATCGTAGACATATTGGATGACGCTCTCCCCTGAGTGCAGCACATATGTGTACGGCACGTGATGCATGAACAGCAGGAGGTTGTCGGGCGTGGTGGAGAGCGACTCGTACTCATGCACGACTTTCTCGGGATATTGGCCGATGTAAGCAGTTCCGGTGGCTACTGTGCGATCCATGCCGATACCCTCGTGATCCGCGCGGATCCATTGCCCCCATCCGTTTCTTTCAGCCGTTTCGATGCCAGGACCATAGTGGCTATGCAAAATGTCGGTAAGGGTGCCGAGTCCGAGTGGTCCTGTATACCTCTCGTAAACGTGCCAGGATTCGAGCTCGAGATTCATCACCGTATCCACAACCTGAGCGTCATTTCCGAAGGTCATGCGCGTCCATTCAGCGGTGATATCCCGGACTGCCAAATTGGGATCCCACGCCAGGCGTCCGAACCCGTATAGATTGGCCATCGCCAGATCGTACCCGAGCCAATTCGCGTCGCGTCCGACATTCGCGACACCCACAAAACCGCCGACCGGGCGATGAAAGGTCTTTCCCGCAACGATTTCTTTGACGGGAGTGCTCCTGTTCTGCGCGCCTAGATCAAAATCGAGCACCTCTTTCCACATCGGAACGAGATAACAAAGATGCCGCTGTTGCCCGGTGTATTCCTGCGTGATTTGCAGCTCCAGAGTTTCGCTGGTTTTCTGCAGCCCGGCAATCAAAGGGGAAACCGGCTCACGAGCTTGAAAGTCAATCGGCCCGTGCTTGATTTGAACGACGGCGTTGTCGTCGAAAGCTCCATCGAGTGCATGGAAATTGTCATACGCTGCTCTGGCACGATCGTTCTTCAGGTTGCGCCAGTCGAGATGATGGTTGTAGACGAATCCGCGATAAATCACGATTCCGGCATGCGGTTTGAGAGCGCGGGCTAGAACATTCGCGGCATCCGCGTGAGTGCGGCCATACACCGAAGGCCCAGCGCGACCCTCCGAATCAGCCTTCAAAACGAACCCGGCTAAATCAGGAATAGCGCGATAGATCTCATCCGCTTTGTCCCTCCACCATTTCTCGACGGATGGATCCAGGGGATCAAAGGTAGATAATCCACCAATTGCCTTCGGGCTGGTGAAATCGACCGAAATGGACAACTTGACGCCCCATGGCCGGAAGACCGCAGCAATCCGAGCCAGTTGCGGCAGAAAGTCGGAGGCCAGCATGCGCGGACTTGCGTTGACGTTATTTACCGTGCAACTGTTAATTCCGATGGACGCGAGCAGGCGGGCATAGTCGCCAGCGCGAGTGAGATCCGGGAGCACGTTGCCGCCTTCGAAGAAGATGGAGCGGCCGGCATAACCCCGCTCGATTGAGCCGTCGAGATTGTCCCATTGATTGACCCAGCGGATCGGCGCATAAGGATTCTGTTTCTCATCCAGGGAATCGATGCGCTGGTGAAGCGCCATTTTCCGCAGCAAAGCGAATGTGCCATACAGCACGCCGCGATCGTTCGGCGCGGTTATTAGAAGGATGTGGCGGTCGTCGAGGATCGTGGTTTTCAACCAGTAACCATCAGCAGTAAGATCATCGGGAAGCGAGAAGTTCCTGAACGCTCTCTGCGCCGCGGCGAGCGTGCCGAGAACAACGATATCGCCGGGAACGAGATCATGTTCGACACGTGGAATTCGTCCGAGCATGCCGCGAAGGCCCCGAATCAGCTCGCTTTGCGCGGCGTCGATAACGGGCGAGTTCTCCAGCACGACAATCGTCGGAGATAGTTGGGTGTAAAGATCGCGAACGGATTTCTCCTGAATGGCCGGGTAGCGAAGCCATGCGTCATAGCCGGTTTCGGCGCTGCCACGGGTTACCAGCACCGGCAGAAACGGCAGAGCGAGCAGTATGGAACGTAGTGAGTAATTCATTCGCAAGCCTCAAGTATTTGGGCAAGTGCTCCGGTTGGGAGCCGTTTCGCGAAGCTGTCGCCAAATACTAATAAGGCCAGCATAAGCGAACTCGCGTCACTTAGGAATTTGCGATAAAGGATTATGTCCGCAGTTACTCTGCAACCGCCTATCTCAGAGGGCCAGCCTCCGCGCAAACGCTTCACGCGTACCGAGGTGGAAGAGATGCTTCAGGCGGGACTTTTTGCGGGTCAGCGCTTCGAGTTAATTGCCGGAGACTTGATCGACAAAAGCGGACAAAATCCTCCGCACGCATATACGATTCGAGTTCTTCTAATTTGGCTGAGCAGAATTTTTGGAGCGGAAAGAGTTCAGGTGCAACTGCCGATTGAGGCAGGCATTGCTGATCAAGAGTCGAGTTTGCCCGAGCCGGATCTGGCCGTTCTGGCCGAATTAAAGCCGGATTATCGTCGCCGGCACCCTCGTGGGGACGAGTTGCTGCTTCTGATAGAAGTTGCCGATACCACGGTCCGATACGATGCAACTATCAAGCGGGATCTTTACGCGCGGGCTGGAGTTCCGGAGTATTGGGTCGTGGACGTGACAGGGCGCAAGCTCATTGTTCATCGCGGACTGACCGAAAACCGTTTTCAGGAAGTGTTTACTCTATCCGATCAGGACAATGCGTCCCCCGAATCGCGTTCAGATCTGTCTATCGCAGTGTCCGCCATCCTTCCGTAAGCGGCAATCGTGACCGCTGAACTGAAACGAGGGATGGGGCTGTTCCCCGCACTTGCGGCGAACATGCTGAACATGGTGGGAGTCGGCCCGTTCATCACCATTCCGCTCATTCTGTCTGCGATGCAAGGGCCGCAAGCTCTATGCGGCTGGATCTTGGGAGCACTGATTGCTACTTGTGATGGCCTGGTTTGGGCCGAGCTGGGCGCGGCCATGCCAGGCTCCGGCGGGTCCTACGAATATTTACAACAAGCCTTCGGCATCCATTCCCTGGGACGATTGATGGGTTTTCTTTTTCTGTGGCAAGTGATGCTTGCCGCGCCACTTACTGCTGCCTCAGGAGCGGTTGGATTTGCCGATTATGCCCGCTACTTGCTGCCTTGGTTGACTGGCCCTGAGCTGAAGGTGCTGGCCGTCATCGTGTGTTTCATCTCAACTGCGCTTCTCTATCGCGATATTCAAGCCATCGGGAAGGTCTCCATCATCCTATGGATCGGTTTGGTCCTCGCGATGGGTGTCATTATTTGGGCCGGTGCATGGCACTTCCAGGCGAAGGTGGCGTTTAGCTTTCCCCCCGGCGCGTTCCGATTCTCTCCGGCGTTCTTCATGGGTTTGGGCGCGGCCACGCTGATCAGCATGTATGACTATAGCGGCTATTTCAACGTTTGCCTGATCGGAGGTGAAGTGAAGAACCCCTCAGTGACGATTCCCCGGTGCGTTCTTCTATCGGTCGGCATTCTCGCCGTTGTCTATCTTGCGATGAGCCTTTCTATTATCGGCGTGGTGCCGTGGCGGGAAGCGATCGGCTCGCATTCGATCGTGTCTGATTTCATGGAGCGCCTCTACGGCTCGCGGGCGGCCGAGCTAATGACCGCTTTGATTTTGTGGGTCGCTTTTGCCTCAGTCTTTTGCGTGCTGCTCGGCTACACGCGCGTGCCCTTTGCGGCTGCATCGGAGGGCCGTTTTTTCTCCGCGTTCGCCCGCGTACATCCGACTCGAAACTTTCCTTCTTTCTCCGTTCTGTTCATGGGCGGTATGTCGGCACTAGCCTGTTTCCTAACTTTGGAGGCTCTGATCAAAGCGTTGATTGTGATCCAGATCGTGACTCAGTTCGCAGCACAATGTGTTGCGGTGGTGCTGATCCGGCGCCTTCGAAAGAACATAGTGCGGCCGTTCTCGATGCCGCTTTACCCGCTTCCGGCAGTCGTTGCCCTGGCCGGGTGGATTTTCATCCTCGCATCCAGCGGCGGGGTTTACATTCTGAGCGGCTTCGCTTTACTGGCGCTTGGAATGATCGCGTACTTATGGCGCGCACGCACGTTGAGGGAATGGCCGTGGAACGCACCGGCGCCAGCGACGTGAATTTACGGCCTCAAGCTATGCCGAATTTCCGTTGCATCTCTTCCAGGCTGAGGCCCTTCGTCTCGGGATAGGTGAGCAGCACCACGAAAAATTGTAATAGCATCATGGCCGAGAAGAATACAAAGGGAGCGCCCCGCGAGTGCGACGCGATTATGGGAAATGTCCAGGAGATGATCGCGTTCATGAGCCAATGAGTCAGAGTGCCCAAGCTTTGTCCCTTCGCACGAATTCGGGTTGGGAACACTTCACTGATGAAGACC
>JAFASD010000475.1 GCA_019244945.1 Acidobacteriaceae bacterium
TACAAATTTCAGGCAAACACTGTTCAGCTGGCGCATCGCATCGAGACGACTGCCAACGAGCGCCGCCAATATCGAAGGCTCGGAAGAGCCCCCTTTGACTAAGCTTTCGCATTCCATCCGACAATGAGCAATTCCCATTCGCCATTGCAGATTCAAGCGTGTCAAATAATGACGGCCGGCAAAAGAACATTCCGGTATCGAGGGCATCGTATTCAGTAAGATTCTTCCCGATGTCGACAATATGATCCCCGTGACGCCGGACCTTCGTGGCATCATCAAGATCAAAAACCCGGGCAATATTGCTGTCTACGCCCAGAATGACCTCGTCGCCAAATGATTGCGTGATCATTGCCCGCGCCGTCGCCGGTTCGAAGATATGATCCGACATCACTAACAGGAATGGCTCGTGCAAGTAGTCTCGAGCTGTAAGAACCGAGACGCCATTATCCTTGTGATAGTCCGGGTTTTCGACGCACGTCACGTCAATGTCTCTCAAATTGCGCGCTGCAAGCCACTGCCGGATAGCTGCGCCGCGATAGCCGGTTACAATGACAAACCGCCGAATTCCAGCTTCTTTAGCGCCCAGAAGTACATGCTCTAGCAACGGTACGCCGTGTAAGTAAACCAGCGGCTTAGGAATTCCTCCGGAATGAGGCATAATTCGCCGCCCATTTCCGGCAGCCAAGATAAGGCACGGTGTTTGAATGTTTTCCATTGCGAATCCTTCTATCTGTTCGTGATCTCGTTTGTAGTTGTAGGCCCGTTGGATGCCGACATCGCCAAAGGCGTTAGTGAGTAACCGAAATAATCAATAGTCAATTCAGTGGCTCCAAATATTCGAGCCTCCGTCACAGATCGGTCAGATGCGGGTAACCAGAACGACCCGTTCTTTTCGTAGGTGTGAATAAAGTGAACGCTCTTTATCCAGAACGAGGGATTTTTGGCCGGGGCACCTTCGATGCGGGCGATGGCATAGTCGGACGCATCTACCCAAATCGTTCCTTTGACCAGATATTGATTAGTTGTTTTTGGAGTGATCGCCAGTACATAGGCGAGTCGATTGTTTATACAGTCCGTCCGCAAAAACTGGAACGAATAGTTGTCTAGCGTGATGCGTGACTTGTTGCGTTCGCTTGGTCTTGAGGCCGCGGTTTCGCTCTTCAGCAGTTTCGGAAAGACGTACTTGCGAGCTCCGCCCCAACCGCTCTCGGAAACAGTTTCGAACTCCTTCGACCCGTCTTGGTGGCATCTGACGGTTACAAGCATCTCTGCCCGCTTGTGGTGGTTTTCGTTTTGAAGGACGTAACGCCTCGTAGCTGTGTAACTCTGCAACGCTGCCGCACGCTGCGCGTCGTGTTCAGCCATTCTGATGACGATTTCATCGACCCTCGGAAGCTGATCCTCTACGTCTTGGGCTGCGACCACGACAGAGAACATCAGAAGCACAAAAGTGATTCGCATGTTCAGAACTCCAGTACGAACTTGCCCCGGAATGTACGCCCAACGCTATTGAACAATGCACCTGAGCGGTCGCTATCGACATCGTTCTGCACGTCTCTGGGATTGAAATGATTAAAGAGGTTGAAGACGCTGACCCCCACACGAGCCTTCATGTCCTTATGCGGGAACGGAAGAGAAACAGGGCGCGTCACCTGAATATCGAACGAGTTGAATCGAGGAAACCGCTGAGAATCGCGGGGACCGACAAACTCTCGGTATTGATCAACTGACGAATATGGAAACCCCGTGTGAACATCGAACACCGGCATCAATCGCAACTTCAAAGGCGCCTCAAACTGACCCCAGAACAGAAAACGGTTTGGCGCATCGAAGGGCAGGCGTGCTTTTTCGTCGGATTCGATGACGGGATTAGCGTTGTTCCCGAAAAATTGATTGAAGTCGTTCAGATTACCGTACGCCTTTGATCGCACATATGAGGCGTTCACCGTATTCTGCAGGAATTTGTAACGGCCGCTTACCTGAAACTCACGATAGAAACTGCTGCCGGCATTTGAGAGCGACAGAACACCAAGGGTCTGCTCCGGATTGAGAACAAAGTCTCGTATCGTATCACGTTGCTCAAAGCCCGTGCGAATAGTCAGGGCGGAGGTGATTTGCCGATCTAACTCAACATTCCAACCTAAACTTCGTGGATTTTGAACATGCCCGTTGATCGTATTGAGATAGCTCGTAGACTCGACAGTTTCTCCCGCTCCATCCAGATCCAACACCGTGCGGCCGGGTAGGAAAGGAAACGATACTACGTTTAGCGGTACCCGGTCATAGAAGAGGCCAATGCCGCCTTTCAGCAGTGTATTTCCGTCCTGTGTCAATAGAAGACTGAACCCCGCTCTAGGTGCGGCATTTGTGGATTTCGTTATGGAATCGTGATCTACCCGTACCCCGAGTTCCACATTGAGGCGGTGGATGGGGGACCATGTATCCGCGACGAACCACGCCATTTCGTTCTGGTGTATGCCAAAGCGGGAGGCCGAGCCAAACTCGATCTGTTCGATTGGTTGCTCGAGAACCCCGAAGATAGTTACCGGCAAAAGCTGCACACGGCCGTCATAACTGCTGTGAGCAAAATCCGTTCCCACCTTGATCTGGTGCGTACCTAGGAAATGCTTGGTGGCGAAATGGTAAGTTTCCTGCCATTCCGCGCGAGACGTGTTCCTACGCTGCCGGTCAAAAACTCCTCCGGTGGTAGTCTCAATGAACAGTTCATAGGGAGCACTGCTGTTCGCCGTCACGTCGGCATCGTAAGTCTTGTAACTGAACTGCGAGACGAGTAAGGATTCGGCGCCGGTTGAGTAGCGGTGTTCCAGGGAGGCCATGTCTCCACGCTGGTGTAGATCGGAGGTCGAGGGCTGAGGGGTGAACGTGTTCAAGCCCAGGTAGTTGGTTTTCTGCGGATACAGCGCAAGAGATGCCGTTAATGACTGCCGTTCGCTTAGCGTTGCATCAATTTGAGTGAAGGAATTGAAACCTTCATATCGTGTATCTCGCTCGAGCGGCGGAAGACTCGAAACCGGCACTCTGATGAAGCGGTACTCAAACGACTGAGTGAAAGCAATCTTGTTCTTTAGCAAGGGCCCTGTGACGGTCATCCTCGGCGTTAGCGACTCGAGACCTACGAAATCTCCGTTTCGTTTTCTTGGTCGCGGGAACAGGTTTTGCACGGAAAAATGCCAGTCATTGAAGTTTCCTGTTGTCGTGTCTACATTTGAGACGGCACCTGCAAGCCTCCCGTACTCGGGATCATATGGATTCGCGATAACGCTTACTGTTTCGACGACATCGATAGGCAGATTCAATGCGGGATTGCCAGTCGCCGGGTCAGTCACATTCGCGCTGTTCAAAAGCGCGCCACCCTGCGAGGCGCGAGCACCTTTCATGTTGATCAGCCCATCTGGTCCCCGAACAACGCCAGGGATTAGCGGCAGTAAACTGTCAAAACGGTCAAATCGATTTGGCGCGTCAAGAACGACGGACCTTGTTACCTGTGTTTGGTCGGCAGGTTCGCTCGAAAGACTCGATTGCTCCGCGGTGACGGTAACCGATTGCTGAAGCGTCTGTACCTGCAACTGAACAGGAGCTTCGGTCGTTTTACCGTCCGAGACAGTAACGTCCGCGGAACCGGCAAGACCCTGTGCCGTCACGTCGATTCGGTAGGAGCCGGGCCCAACGCCGCTAAAGTGATACCGGCCGTTCTCATCTGTACTTGTCTGTGCAGAAGCAGCATTTCCGCTAAGCTTGACCGAGGCTCCGGCCACCCCTAGGCGAACGCCATCGGGGTCGCTTGTGAATACGTCCCCCTGTAATTCGCCAAGCTCGGCGGTCGACCTTGGTGACTGCGCATCGCTGGGTAATGGCAGGCAGCACAGCAACATCACCAGACCGCCCAGCAACGGCTTGCGAATGGTTTGTGCCCATTGATTCATCTTGCTCACGCACCCAATAGGGCAGTTCATGCTCCACATCGAGCGTGGCTTTAAGTCCTTCGCATTCACCGCCTCGCACAGGCGCAGACGACAACGTTTACCGAATCCACAACAATCTGCTGAGAATTCGACATCAATGTGGCGATTCGCTTTGATTGCATGAGGTTTCTTTGGCAACCTGCATGCGAGCAAGCTTGCTGTGGAAGGTGACCATGAATCGTTGTAATGCCTGCGGGCTGACAGACTCCCAAGCGCTAGCCGCCGCGAAAACGATCGGCTTGCAAGAAGAATTTAACTGCGGTCTTTACAGTTGTTGCCAGGTCAGCGCCTGGGCTGACGAGCAGTGCCTCGCGTGGTTCAAGGCTGTAGAAGAAGATGCGCAGCTCGCGCGGCAGGCGGTTAACACGATCGATGACTCCGGAAAGGAGCCCGCGCTTGTTCCCGTTCATCTGCGTCGCTCCGTCCCGTGGTATCGACGGGCGTAACACTTGATACAAGTACTTACCCACCGGACGCGGTCGGATTGGAACCCGCCGAACCCGCCGTATGAGCGGCGCGCTGCAAACAGTCATTCAACTCGACGCGCAACTCGAAATACAAACGTCAGCAATACGGCCGCGACTAGCCAAACCATCCAATTACGCAATGGCCCTTCCGACCACAAGAATGAGTTGTTGAATCCGAGATTAGCGGCTAGCGACCAAAGCACAAAAGCATAACTGATCAGCAGCGTAGGGCCGCCAAGGACGATCAGGATTTTCCGGCAAATTCGGCGGAGGCAGGCGTTTGAGAAGTATTGGATCTTGCCTAGCAAAGCAGACCCCCGAATTCGGGGACTTTTGCGGCTCCGTGTTTGGCGGCAGTTCCAGCTACAGTCCTATGCTTCTTTCGCCTGCGGGGACCACAATCGCCTCGACCCGCCGGGCCTGCACTCTTGGATGTCAGTAGGTGACTCATTTTCTTTTTGCAGTTGAAAATTTTCCATTGAACAGTGCCTATGGGAATGCCTTGCGCCGCCGCAATCTCGTGGTACTCCCATTGCTCGACAAACCGAAGGATCATTGCTTCACGCTCGTGTGCCTCTAGGAACGTCATCCACTCGTAGAACTCAAACGCATGAGTTCCGTGGCCTTCAGCCCTTCCGCTGGCCAGCCGTTTCTCCACTTCCTCCAAGTCGATAATTTCTACATTCCGCCCCGCCTTGGCATAGTAAGCGGCCAAGGCATTGTGGGCAATTGTGAATAGCCAGCCACGGAATAACCTTCGATCGCGTACCTGATTCGCTTTCGTGTACACCGTCCACATGACCTCTTGCGCCAGATCTTCCGCGGTCGTAAACTCGCGTGTGCGCGAGCGAAAAAATGAGACTAGCTGTGGATTGAAAATCCTG
>JAFASD010000488.1 GCA_019244945.1 Acidobacteriaceae bacterium
TCTTGTCAGAGCCGACCAAGCTCAAAGCCGTGAATTGGATTTCGAGCCGCTTCTTGCCAGGTGGAAGACGGATCGACTGATCGGAGGGGATGCTTTTGTCGTCAACGAGTACTTGCTCGATTACGACCGGCGGGACGGTGTGGTCGATCGGCAAGTGAGCGGGATCGACGATACTGACACCCTTCATCGTGGGGAACCAGAGCCGTCCATCGCGCGTCCTCCAGCCGGCCGGCTGAAATGCCCCGTTACACTCTTTGGTCTTCATCCCGTCGGATATGCCATAGCCGACCGAGTGAACGGACCGGGTACGGCCCTGCGCAAAGAGTTCGAGATCGCGGCGGGAAACCCGAAATACGCCGCGCATGGAACTCATCCACAGATAGCCGCGATGGTCGTCGAGAATGGTATAAATCGCGTCATCCACCAGACCGTTACGCGACGTATACGTCGTAAACTTGCCGTCGTGAAAGCGGTCAAGCCCACCTCCATTGGTACCGAGCCACAGGCTTCCATCCGGATCGCCGGTAATGGACCATACGACGTTGTTCGACAATCCATCGCGGGTTGTATACGACGTGAAGCGCTCGTCTTTGAACGCATTCAGACCGCCCCCAAAAGTGCCAATCCAGAACGTGCCGTCGGGACCTTCGTACATCGAGATCACATAATCGTTCGAAAGGCCGTCTTTTGTCGTGAACGTTCGAAATCGATTCCCGTCATAGCGGCTGAGCCCGGCGCGGCTGCCCACCCACAACTTGCCTGCGTGATCGACGTAGGTCGAGACGATCATCCCATTCGGCAGCCCCTCGCGTTCATGGAAAGAAGTGAATGTGCCATTCTGAAACCGGCTCAGACCTTTGCCGGTGCCGATCCAAAGCGCTCCACGCGTATCTTCCGCGAGCGAGAGCACCAGGTTGTCTGCCAAGCCGTCGTGCGTCGTATAAGTCTTGATCTCGCCGTTCTGAAACCGGTTGAGACCGCCCCCGTTGGTGCCAATCCACACTGCGCCTTCGTGGTCTTCGTAGACCGGCAGAATCACGTCACTCGACAATCCCTCCAGCGATGTCAACGTGGTGAAGGCGCCATCGCGTAAGCGCACCAGACCTCCGCCTTTGGTACCCACCCACAAACTGCCTTCGCGATCTTCGAAGGTGGTCCAGACCTGCTTTGAGGGCAAGCCCTGTTTGAGCGAATAGGCGTCGAACTTGCCGTTATGGTAGCGGTTCAGCCCAGCATCTCCAGTGCCGAGCCATAACGTACCCTTCGCGTCTTTATTGACGGACCAGATTGTATTGCTCGATAATCCGTCGCGTTTCGTATAGGTGACGAAGTGGCCATCGAGCAAGCGGCTTAATCCGGAGTTTGTTCCAACCCACAAGGTTTCGTGCGGATCCATGTATACGGAGCGGACGTAATCATCACCCAGTCCATCTTTTTTTGTGTAAGTGTGAAACGCCCCGTTTCGCCAACGAGCCAAGCCGTTGTGCGTGCCCATCCACAGGCCGCCGTCTTTGTCTCCGCAGATGGAAAACACGGCGTTATCCGGCAGGCCGTTTGTGGTTCTGTAAATGCGAAACGTGCCGCGCTGGAACCGATCGTCTTTGAATGCTGTCAGACCGCCTCCGTCTGTACCGATCCACAGGGCGCCTGCGGCGTCTTCAAACAACGTCTTGATGGCGTCGCTCGATAATCCGTTGCGTGTCGTATATGTCACGAAGTTTCCGTCGCTATAACGGGTCAATCCACCCCCGTTGGTTCCGATCCAAAGCGAACCTTTGTGGTCGACCAATAAAGCCGAGACGGAATCGCTCTGAAGTTCCGGAGTGTTTTGTTTATCAAAGACGGTGAAGCGCACGCCATCAAAGCGTGCGAGGCCCTGTTCGGTCCCCACCCAGAGATAACCATCCGGTGTTTGAGTGATGGCGAGTACAGTGCTTTGCGGCAGGCCCGCTTCGACCCCCCACACTTCTTGCGTGTACTGGGTCATGGCTTTGTCCGGATTGAGGGCTGCTGAGGCTTGGCCGGCCAGCAGGGCCAACCAGGGGATAACGATGAGGAGTGGTGGTTCTCGTTGCAAGACTCAGACCCTTAGCACTAGAACAAAGTCGGCCGCGCTTCCCCTAAATCTCTGGGTAGTACACGCGGCGGTGCCGCGAGCCGTCGATCCAGAAATCGAGTATCGAGTGAATTGCTAGTAGGGTCGTTCCCCGACGATGTTCCCGTAGGGCGCGTAATCGCAAACCCAGACTTCGCGTCTGGCATCGTGAACCATACCGCAGCCCACTTCCCGGGTGTCGCGCCAGACCACTTGTGTGTAGTGGCCGCACACAGCAAAACAGCTATTCGCAGCGTACTGATAATCCTTGGCTTCGGAGCT
>JAFASD010000567.1 GCA_019244945.1 Acidobacteriaceae bacterium
ACTCTCTGGTTCAATCAGCGATCGAGAAGGCAAAAGCAACAACCATTTCGAGGAAGCAGGAATTGCTTGATGAAGTGCTGAAGAAAGACCCAGCCCGCATAAAGCAAGAAATAAGCGAAATTGTGCAAAGACAAAGGGAAGCGGGAAAGTGGAAGTAGCGCTGCTGGTTCCCGTTGGCTTGGTTTAGAATTCGAAGCGCGCCTGGATTGCAATCATGCGACCGTCAAGATCATGCTAGTTTTCGAATCGAATGTGCTGTTCAACGATTGCGATACGGGCCGATCGCCCATCGTTCTGAATCGAAGCGTTCGTCATACACACCCGCCGTGTCTTGTTCATGCTAGAACCGGCTTTCAGCATACAAGGAGCACAAAGCACGTCCGTAGCGAGGGGGAAGCGCTCGCTCGACTTACATTCAAACAACTCGAACGAACTTTATTGCGATGTTTGTCGTACGACTCTGCGTGGGCCTTCGAACATTCTCGGAGATCGTTGCTTCCCAGGAGGATCGGTGATTATTGAACCAAGATACGGGCGAATGCGGCATTTGCCAAGCGTTGTTGGTTTAGCTGTTTCTCTAGCAGCCGTGGTCGTTGTGTTCGTCCCGTTTGCGTTTGATACTTCGCCTCTGGATGCGGTCATGTTGACAGTTCCGGGCAATCAGGGTAACTGGTGGCACGCGTTGGTTGGCGCACCTTTCTTTTTGGCGTTTCCGATGATATGGCTCCGCCTGCGGTCGCTCGTATCGGGACAGCCGTTGACGCCGGCAAGTTACCGGATCATTTCGGTTGTGGCGGGTCTCTCAATATGCGGCACTATCGCGGTCGAGGCGCCTTTTCTTCTACATTTAGCTGGCACCAGCGAATGGCAGCGCGTCGTAATTCTGGCGCTAGGCTTCGGCATCATCATGGCGACTGGAGCTACTCTTTATTGGCGGAGAGGTCGGATGACACCCGATCGTGTCGGCATCATCGCGCTGATTACAGCCTACCTGGCTAATGCTGCGCTCTGCCTGGTGGTCTATAGCGACGCAACGGGGACTCTTAAGTCGAGGTCTGGATGGGTGATTACGATGACCATCGTGTGGCCGATGGCTCTCGAACTTATTGGGACGTACATCGATAACTTCAGGAAGCGTGGTTCACCTGCGTTCGCGGAGCAGTGACTTCCGAGCCAGTTCGTGCACCATTCGGAAAAGGGACGTATGTGCGTCTCTTCAGGGCGTCTTGGACAACAGCCTGGTGAGCTACTTTCCGATGAGGGTCTTGGGCGTACCAATTCCCGTGCAGGTGTCATATCGGGCAGGAGATACGTCGTAGAAATCGGCGCCGTAAGTCTTTCTGCCGAGGTATTCCGAATAGAGCAGAGTGTTCTCCTGGAAGGTGGAGGAGAAGAAGTTTCCGGCGTTATTGACGATGCCGGCCAATGCCGGTGATGCCAAGCTGGTGCCGCCGACGGTGAACCAGCCGCCGTTGAAGGCGTCATAAACTGATGCCCCGCTGCTCGGGTCAGCGTCAAAGGAAAGATCGGTGGTGCTGCGTTTGGTGCCGGCGATGCCTGCCGAACTCTGATAGGACGGAATGGGCTCGTACACGCTGGGCCCATGTCCCGTACCCGACCAGCAACTTTGAGACAGATAGTTTCCCGAGGAATCACGGTTCACCGTTGTGCCGCCAGCGGAGACCACGTATGGCGAAGCACTAGGGTATTCGACCGTTCCTTGATCTCCGCCGGATGCGAAATAGACGACCGGATAATACTCGCCGTTGTAGTTATTGAAGATGGAATCGTAGCTGCTTTCCGTAGAGAACTCGGCGCTACCCCAGCTGTTGGAGACTTCACCACCGCCGCTTATATCTACGTAATAAGCGGCCCATATGTTGGCCCAGGTGAGATCGTCGTTGGAGCTCGAAGCCGCTTCGACTAAGAAAATCTTCGCGTACGGCGCCATGGCATGCGCATACTCGATATCCAGCGCTTCTTCCAATGCCCAGCCTTTGTCGTTCGCAGGAGGAGTGTTGCTTGTTTCGCAGCTACCGTGACTCGGCAGGCAGTACACCTGGGTGAAATTAGCCGCGGGGATGCCCCAATAGGAATCGAAAGTGGAGAGATCACTCGCCGCATCGGGATTGTTGTAAGCGTCGACGATCGCGATAGCACCGCTGCCACCGAGCGGATGATGTCCGGCTCCGTTGGAAGGCGTGCATCCCAGATACGCTGGGCCGACCTGATAGATGCAACCCAGCGAGCCCGGATTTTCGGCGAAGGTCGTGTCCGGAGTGATCGAGGCAGCCGGAGCCAGATTGTTTCCAGTCGCTAGGTTCGCCCTGGCCCCGATTGACTGAGGAACGAACACCAGGTAATTTGTGTGAGCCCTGAAGCCTATGTCCTCAGGCCGCGCGACAGTTGTCGATGGAACGATAATCCGTCCCGGTATCTTGACCGCCGCGTTTGGAATAGGCTCGGCTGTCGAGCTTGCGGTGTTCTCCGGCTCACTCGCGCCTTTTTGGTGCGCGGTTTCGGTCAGAGGATCAAACGTGCCAGGCTGAGCGACGCGATCCTGTCCGTTCGCGGTGAACACGGGGATTGCTAACAGCAAGCCTCCGAAAACTAACGTTACATTCCTTTTTTTCAACTGTTTTTTCTCCATCTCTGAAAATCTCTGTGTAATTTAGGTGGTCATTTCGGTGACGCCTTTGGACTCACGATTCTGCTTTTGGCGAAGGCGGTTCTTTGGGTTCCCATAGTTCGGTGCGGTTTCCGTCTGGATTCATGATCCAGCCGAAAGTTCCGTAGTCATTTCGCTGTCGCTCGACGCGCTCCGCCGGATTTTCCGACCCAAAAAAAATGCCACTGATTGCCCGCAGTCGTGCCGTACGGAGACAGTATGGCATGGGGGACGGCCGAGATTCCGCTAGGCTGAGGCTATGCAGCGATTGATCGTTGATACGGATTTGGGAATCGACGATGCATTAGCTCTGCTGTATCTGTTCGCTTCGGCCGAGGCGCAGATTGACGCCATTACCACGGTGCATGGGAATGTGCCGGTTGATATCGCCACAGCGAACATTTTCGAAGTTCTGTCGGTTGCCGGAGTGGAGACGCTGCCGGAGGTTGCAAGTGGAAGCGCAGAGCCGCTGTCGGGATCTCGCGTCCATGCGACCCATGTACATGGCGAGGACGGGTTGGGCGGCTGGACTGCGCGCGGGAGAGTTGCGCTGGGCAGATTGAGCGAACATTCTGCCAGCGAATTGATTGTGCGGCTCGCGAGGCAGTCTCCGGGCGAGATTACGCTGCTGCTGATCGGCCCAGCTACGAATGCCGCCCTGGCATTGCGCGACGATCCCGCCGGGTTCCGGGCGTTGGCGCGGATTGTGATGATGGGCGGCGCGGTATTTGAGCCGGGGAACGTCACTTCGACCGCCGAATTCAATGTTTACGCCGACCCTGAAGCTGCGAAAGAAGTGATTAGCTCCGGCGTCACCTTGACGATGGTCGGTTTAGACGTGACACGGCGAGTGTCGCTGACGCGCGAAGTACTGGAGGGCGAGCTCGGAGGACGCCGGGATGCGAGGGCGGAGTTTCTACGTTGTGTCGCACGACAGGGATTTTCTTTCTATAAAAACATCAGTGGGTGGGAAGGTTTCTATTTGCATGATCCGTTGGCGGCCGCCGTCGCGCTGGATAGATCGCTGGTGCAGTGTCGACGCATGAAGGTGGATATCGAAACAACGGGAGAGCTCACGCGGGGGATGACCGTCGCCGAGCGCAGGCCCTGGATACAAGGCGGAGAGAATGCCGAGGTGTGCGTGGAGGTGGACGCGGCGAAGTTCCTCGGATTGTTTACCGAGCCCGTGCTTCGCGGCTGAGCATTGTCCAGCAAGGCGATAGACATAAACTAGAAGTACATGCCCGCTGTTGCGCTCCCCGCTTTGCAATCTGATTTATTGAGCCGTATCGGCAATACGCCGCTTTTGGAAATCGGGGCCGCCGGTCGCGGCGATGTACGGGTGTTCGCGAAGGCGGAGTTCTTTAATCCCGGAGGGTCGGTAAAAGACAGACCCGCGCTCAACATGATTCGGGAGGGCGAAGAGAGCGGGAAATTGAGAGCGGGAAAGGTTCTGCTCGACTCGACCAGCGGGAATACGGGCATAGCCTATGCCATGATTTGCGCGGTCAAAGGGTACGCGGTGAAGCTCTGCCTGCCCGAGAACGCCTCTCCGGAGCGGCAGCAAATTTTGCGCGCCTACGGGGCGGAACTGGTGCTCACTCCTGCAGGGGAGGGCTCGGACGGCGCGCAGCGAACTTGCCAACGGATTTACGCAAGCGATCCGAAAGCCTATTTCTACCCGGATCAATACAGTAACCCAGCGAACTGGCAGGCACATTTTCAAACCACAGGGCCGGAGATTCTTGAGCAAACCGGAGGCAGGGTGACGCATTTCGTCGCTGCGCTGGGAACAACCGGAACGTTCACAGGCGTGACGAAGCGATTGCGCCACGAATTACCGCCTGTGAGATGTATTTCAGTCCAACCTGCTTCTCCGTTGCATGGATTGGAAGGAACGAAGCACATGCCGTCCTCGATGCAGCCGGCAATATATGATCCGAATCTGGCGGACGAGAATCTGTGGGTCGAGACGGAAGATGCGTATCAGATGGCGCGCCAGTTGGCTCGGACCGAGGGCTTACTCGTGGGAGTTTCTGCCGCAGCTAACGTGGTTGCCGCGACTCGCGTCGCAGAAGAATTATCTAAAGAGGGGCGGAGCGGCCTGGTGGTTACCGTTCTTTGTGACGGCGGGCAAAAGTATTTGAGCGAGTCCTTCTGGAATGATTGAGATACAAACAAAGCCTTGGCAAGTCATGGTGCTTCATGCGGAGAGAACTTACCCGAATGAGTGCTGCGGCGCGATGCTCGGTCGAATCCAGGGCGGGAAAAAAGTGGTGACGGAGGCCGTGCCGCTCGAAAATGTGTTTTCCGGGGGACAGAGTGAGCGTTACGAGCTTCGGCCCGAGGATTTGTTGGCCGCCGACCGGGAGGCGCGCGAACGCGGGCTTGATCTGGTTGGGATTTTTCATTCGCACCCGGATTGCGATGCGTACTTCTCTCGTACAGACTTAAAGAATTCTTGTCCGTGGTATTCCTTCGTCGTGCTGTCCATCACGAATGGAAGATTCGTCCA
>JAFASD010000545.1 GCA_019244945.1 Acidobacteriaceae bacterium
TCCCGGCCACACTCGGCGCCGGACGCGTCTTGGCCGATCTACTGTATGGCGTCAAAACCTACGATCCAGTCATTCTGGCAGCAACGGCGCTGATGTTAGCAATATGTGCTACCGTGGCCGGTCTTATTCCTGCTCTCCGCGCCAGTAGCATTGATCCTGTGACCGCTTTACGAATGGATTAATGGCGCTCCGTACGCGAATCGCGTGACGGTGCGTCTATTAGCGCTTAGGCCTTATTCGTCTCGGAGGAATCAAGGAAGTCGATGACGGCATCTGGCTGGTCAGATTCATGGATTACGACCTCGGCTACGTCGATCTGGAGGAGAAAACTTTGCAGCCCTTGGACAATCCATTCGGGCCAAAAGTGTTACCTATGTCTTAGGAACAATCTGTTACCTATCTGTCCGGTACGGACATCTAGGATCTGGTACGCCCGGTAGGATTCGAACCTACGACCTTTTGCTCCGGAGGCAAACGCTCTATCCAGGCTGAGCTACGGGCGCATGGTGGTCATCGCTTTACGACGGTTTCTTCGCCGAAGCGATTCGAGTCGATCCGGACGCGTGCCGCGATGCGGAATTGTTCTCCGAAAGCAGCTCTTCGATGTGTTCCCGGATCGCATCTTCCTTCATCAGCTTGTCCCAATTCTCGTCTTCGAGCGCCGGTGTCTGATAGTGGATCATCCCTTTTCGATCGATCAACACGAGTTGAGGCACGACGAAGCGCGCTGAGCTGAAGCCCATGAACGCGACCATCTGCTCTTTCGGCGTCCAGCCTACCGGAAAATTGACCTGAAAGTCCTTCGCGAAGTTTTCTACCAGGAGATCTGCGTTTTCGTTGACGGCGACATCGATCACCTGCAATCCTCGCGCGCCAAACTCCTCCTGGAACTTTGTCATCACCTTCGATGCGGCCTGGCAGTGCGGACACGTTGTGAAGATGAACTCGAGCGCTACGACCTTGCCGCGATACTGGCTGAGTAGCTTTTGACCTTCTCCCGGAATGGTGAAGGCCAGTTCCGGCGCTTTGCGCACCGCGGTTGCATCCGCGGCAAACAAGCAAGCGGTCGAGAGCGCAGTAACAGCAAACGCAGAAATGGTTTTCTTCACGGGATGGAACTCCAATCAACAGTGTAGCTTAGGTGAGCGCGGCGGGGGCGCCGGCTAAATCCGAATTGGCTCAATCCGAATCGGCGCAGGCGAGCTTCCGTTGCAGCCAACGTGAGCCGGACGGATCGAGTTCGACAATGTCGATGGGGGGCGCCGTCGTGTCAGGTGACTCGGCCGCTTCCACCTCAATCAATCGAGTGATCAAAGCTACCGCATCGCTGTCTCCACGAACCAGCGGCATGCGACCGCCAAGATACTGATCGATTGCTCTGCGTTTGCCCAGAAAAATGAAATCGTAGCGGCCTGGTGTGGCGGAGGAGTAGGTGCGCCGGTCCGTGGTTACTCGCGGAGTGACCGCGGTTCCGTTTCTGCGATACCACTCCACGCTTACCGTTGCCAGACCATCCTGAATACCGACAAATCCGGATTCGAGGACGAGTCCGTTGCGGGAGGCATTGAGGGATTGCCGGAGCTCGCCTTCGGCTGTGAGGGCTCGCGGCAGGAATTCTTGCATCCGACTTCGAAATATTTCGATGGCTGAGAGCACTGAGGCGCCCCCCCGACCCGCCTCCACGCCGATGTCAGCGACGTTTTCATCGTTTGCGTAGGTCAGCCCGGACGCAACGAAGAACAAATTTCCCGCAGGCACAATTTTGCAGACCGAACCCGGATAGAAACCGCTGGCATTACGATATTCGCGGCGGCTGTCCGCCCCTATGTAGACCCGGGTGGGGCTGCGCAGGATGACGATACTGGTCGCGTGCAAGGCGGATACTGCCGAAATAAAGACGAGAATGAAAACGAAAACCCGCGCAATCATCACTTTGAGACGTACTCGATGGCTTTTTCGAGTACCTCATCGCGCCCCTCGCGAATGCCGCGGATGGAGGGCGCGACGGTGACCGATGGCTGAAGCCCCAGGCGTTGCAACTTGCCTCCATTTGCATGCCGAACATCGTGGCCTGAGAAATTGATAGTGATGCCGCCTGGAACAACAAAATTCGTGACATCGCCATTCGCGCCGGCGCTTGGCGTTCCGATAAACTCGGTCTTGTTTGCTGCCTCGAAGAAAAGGCCTGTGTGCTCAGCCTGACTGATCGTTCGCTCGTCAATCAGCATGACCGTTTTGCCTTTGTATTTCCACTGATCCGTCGTTGGAAGTCTTTGGACGAAGAAATAGCTTGCCGTCGAGGTAAGCATGTCACCGAGCGGCAGATCGGGGCCTAAAGACAAAGGGCCTGTGAATACCGCTGCCGCGACATCTTTCTCTGCTGTAAGACGCGGTGCGATGGACCAAGCGGTACCGTGCGGATAACCGCGCACGTCGAAGATAATTGCTTTGGTGTCGCGAAATTTATTGAACATTTCATCCACTTGTTCTGGGGTCAGACGGTCCAGATCGGCGTATCCGATATTTCCGGGCAGTAACTTAATCACCTCGCCGGTTCTCTGATCACGAAGGACCGTAGAATAGCTCGATGCGCGCTTCAGGCTGACTTCCCGAGTTCGGCCGTCTTGTCCTCCGATCGTCAAAGCGGCCATTGAGCCTTCCGGACCGTTAAGGATCTGTTGCATGACGCGATAACCGTGCCATTGCGGAGTAGATGACGAAACGTAGGGCGATTCGCGATTAAAACGATCGATGATGCTTTCACCGTCTACTTTTGAAACGATGTCTCCAGCCTGAATGCCCGCTTTTGTTGCATCCTCATCGAGAATTTGGGTAATCACCGGCTTCTTCTCGATCAGGCGTAAGCGCAGTCCGACGGGTGATTTTCCAAAATAATCCGTCAGTTCGTCGCTTCGTATGTAGGAATGTGAATCGGCTGTATACGCAACCATTTCGGCGATTGTGAGATTGTACTCACGGGCGTCTTTCGCAGCGATAAATTTGGGGAAAAACCGAACGAATATGTCATCCCAGTCTTCATCCATGAGGTCTCGGTAGGCAAAGAAATAACGGAAAACACCCCAGATCTTGTAAGCGGCGAGGATCCGGTATTCAACCGATGGGTAGCGAACGTCGGAATATGCTTGATCGGGGCGCGGCGAAGGATAGGCGGGCAGCGGATTCGCGGACGGCGTGACCAGGGGTTTCGATAAAGCGGCGGCGGCTTGATCCAGCGCGTTGTCATGCGGTACTGTCCTGACCTGTTGCGAGACCAATGGCTCTGAGAGTCGGACGATTGCTTCCACATCCTCGCCCATTGGGATCGCTGCAGTTTCAACACCTGAAATTTGGTAATGCGGAGACTCAGCCAAAACGACGGCCTTTCCGTTTGCAAGCAGCGCGGATCCAATAGCCGGTAGCGGAGAATTTTCGTTGAGAATGAAAGCGACTTTGCGGTCTTGCGCTGACGGATCGTTCGGAAGATGAAGACCTGACTTTGTGTAGAAGGCAGAATGATAGTCACTGAAAAGCGTCGAACCGGATGCCGCAGTCAGGCCGTTATGGATCCAAAGCCGCTGTGGTGGTGCATCCAAAGGCACACGGCTGAGCTCCTTTGAAACTCCGTCGTCGTCGAGCAGTTGAGACAAATAGTCTGGCGACCCCGCTGGAACTCGGAGATCGAAAACGACTGTGGATGCGGACGCAATCGCCTTTGCCAATTCGCTCGCTTGTTTCCGGTTTGTTGGGGAACCGCTGGTCTGCGATACGATCACCATTCCGTTCGGCTGCCTATCAATCTTGAGGGAAGCAGCGCTCTCTTCGCTACCTTTGACCACAGCGTAAGTGGCCGGATCGTGCAGCGCGTCCAGCATCGACTGAACGGCCGCGCGATACTCGGCGGAATTGCCGGCCGCGCGAATTTTTGGAAGTGCTTCCACCAGCGCTTTATCCCAATCGATGTCCCGATAAGCCAAGTAGGGATGGAAGTATTTGATTGTGACCCACAGCTTGCCAACGGCCGGCAGACGCTCCTTTTCCGTGGGTGCCTGTTTCGGTAAAGCAAATTGGGCCGTGGCAAGAGCCACAACGGCAATGAGAGCTCGAGACAAGCTACTTTGGAGGCCCGACGATCAGCTCGTTATCGACTTCTTTGACGCCTTTGACTTTTTTCGCCAGCTTTGTGGCGCGCGACTTGCCTTTGTCCGTATCTACTCTGCCTTTGATCGTCACCACGCCATCTTTGACCGTGACATCGAACGCGCCACCCTTCACATCTTGATCCACGGCAAGGCGCATTCGAACCTGATCGGAGATGCGGTCATCCGGAGTCGCGGCCTTTTGAGCGATACCTGGAAGTGCGCTCGCGAGAAGGACAATTGTGGCTAGAAGGCGGGTCATTAGTCGTTCTGTTCTGAGCCTATCATTGAACGCCAATCGACTGCATTCAGGAAAGCGGGATCCTCTCGCCAGTCTGATTTCACCTTGACGAACAGCGAGAGAAAGACCTTATGCTCGAGCATGCGTTCTAGTTCGACGCGCGCTTTCGAGCCAATTTTCTTCAGCATTTCTCCTTTGTTGCCGATCAAGATGATTTTCTGCCCCGACCGTTCCACGTAGATAGTAGCGGAGATTTTAGTCAGTTGAGGCTTTTCCTCCCAACTATCGACCAAGATCGCCGTCGCGTGAGGAACCTCATCACGCGTCATGCGCAGAATTTGCTCGCGTATGATTTCTGCCGCCAAGAAGCGCATGGGTTGATCCGTTGAATAGTTCGCCGGGTAAAACGCCGGTCCGTCGGGCAGGTGTTCAGTAATTGCTCGCTTGAGCTGATCGATACCGTCGCCGTTGCGCGCTGAGACCGGCAGAGCCTCGACAAAGGGAAAGGCTGCCGTGTAGGTCTGGATCAGTGGCAGAAGAAGCCGCTTATCTTTGACACGATCGATTTTGTTCGGCACTAGTAAGGCTTTGCAGGAACGATCGAGAGCGCTGATCGCGTGCTCGTCTTCTTCCTCGAATGGTTTAGAGGAATCGGTGACGAACAGGATAAGATCGCGATCCTGCAGCGCGCCCCGAACCGTATCCATCATGCGTTTATTGAAGAGCGTATCGGATTTGTGGATGCCGGGCGTGTCTATGAAAACGATTTGGGCCTCAGGAGTTGTCAGGACTGCCTGAATAGACGTGCGGGTGGTTTGCGGCTGATGAGCGATAATGGCAAGTTTTTCGCCTACAAGCTGGTTCAGCAAAGTGGACTTGCCCGCGTTCGGTCTGCCCGCAATGGAAACAAAACCCGCTCGATGCGAGGTTTCTGTCACGTATTTGCGCCGATGGGCAAAGGCGTTTGCACGCGAGAGATGCGCACCTGGTCGACGCGCCGGTCATCGCCCGAGAGGACTTGGATGCGAATGCCGCCGCGCTCGACCGTTTCACCAGGTTGCGGCACATGGCCTAGCCATTCGGCAATCAATCCGCCCACCGTAGTAGATTCGGTGTCCCCTTCAGGGCGGAAGTTGAGCAAGTCTTGAAGACGGTCCAGATCGAGATTGCCCGGCGCAACGAAGACATCTTCTGATTCCTGCCGGACGTCGCGATCGGGCTCATGCTCATCTCGAATCTCGCCCAGAATCTCTTCCACCAGATCTTCCATCGTTGCGATCCCTGCGGTGTTCCCGTACTCATCTACGACGACCACCATATGCGACCCGTCGTGCTGCATGTCTCGCAGTAGATCCGTGACAGGCTTAGTCTCGGGAACCAGCGGAATTGGCCTCACGAGATCTTTCAGCGATTTGCGACGGCGCTCTGCCGGATCGAGTTCGAACATATCGCGGACGTGAACGAACCCGATGATGTTATCGATGGTGTCTTGATAAACCGGGATTCGCGAGTATTGCTCATGAATCACGAGCTGTCGCAGGTCTTCGAGAGATTTGCCGACCGAGATCGCCACCACATTCGGTCGCGGGGTCATGACTTCGCGCACGCTCTTATCGCCAAATGCCACAACGGAATGAATCAGCTTGCGATCCTGTTCCTCCAGAATGCCTTCTTCGGCGCCTGCTGTGATAAGAGCTTCAATGTGCTCGACGGAATCCGCCGGAGCAGTTTCGCCACGTGAGTCTTTATCGAGATCGAGAAATGACTGGAACATCTTCACTAAACCGGCCAGAGGCGAAGCGCAAAGCGCTACCAGCCTGATTGCCGGCAATAGTTTCAGCATCCACGCGCCGCTGCTGCGTCGATAAAGGAACAGCGGAACAAAATAGGTGGATAAAAGCATGGCCAGGAAAGATAAGCCGATGGCCTCGAGAACGTTCTGCCAATGCGGCACTCCAGGCCGTACCAGCGCGCAGAGATAAAACAAGCCCACCAAGAAGAGCGAAACATGCTTTACCAAGGAGAAGGCGAGGGAGCCGTGCTCAGGGTCGAGGCCTATCCTGCCAGCTAACGTTTCGCGGAAAAATTCGAGCGCCGGCACCTCGCGCCGAATCAGTCGCAGCGATTCCAGATAAAGCAATTGAACGTATGAAACAAAGCCGAGCAAACAGGTGACTATCAGCGCCAAAGCAAGACAGAGGGTAGTCATTGTTTTGACTTGTCGCCAGAGGCTCTGGAGAGAAGCGACCCGGGAAGCCCAAGCTCTTGTCGCCAGCGATGCTCCGCGCTTGCCATTTCGCCGCCATCCTGTTCGTGATCCATGCCGGCCAGGTGCAGCAAACCGTGCAGCATAAGAATACGAATCTCATCCACGAGCGTATGGCCAAACTCGACCGCTTGGGCTTCCGCACGTTCGATTGAGATCGCAATGTCGCCCAGCATGCCATTCTGTTGAGGCGTTGGGAAAGACAGTACGTCCGTCGCGTAATCGAGATTTAGGAACTGGTTATTCAAGCGCCGTAATTCGCGATCGTCTGAAATGAAACAGGAAAACGCGCGCCCATTCAGCAAGCGCTGAGCCAGCAGCCGGGCGAAGTTTCTGAGTATGCGTTTTTCTTCCAGAGAGAACCTGAGCTGTTTCGGGAGGGCTCCATAGAGCACCGTAGTGTCACCGGGTGACATAAGACGTACGTTATACGAGCGGGGGAAGCTCAGGAATTTCCACCGCGGTGTTTGCGGGAGGTTCCGAAGGAGCTGGAGTTTCGCTGTCCAATTTCAAGGCAAGCTGGCGTCCCGCGCCGATCATCTCGTGATAGCGATCATAGGCTTTCACAATGCGTTGCACCAGTTGATGCCGCACCACATCTTTCTCGTCGAAATTAACGAAAGCAATTCCCTCGACGCCTTTTAGAACGTCCGCAGCATTCAGCAGCCCGCTCCTCTTTCCGGCAGGAAGGTCGATCTGAGTCTGGTCGCCGTTCACCACCATTTTGGAATTGAAGCCCTGCCGTGTCAGGATCATCTTCATTTGTTCGACAGTCGTATTTTGCGCTTCGTCAAGGATGATGAAGCAGTCGTTCAGCGTGCGGCCGCGCATGAAGGCCAAGGGAGCGATTTCGATGATATTGCGTTCGAGTAGCTTTTCAACCCGCTCTGCATCGATCATGTCGAACAAAGCGTCATAAAGCGGGCGCAAGTAAGGATCGACCTTCTCCTGCAAGGTGCCGGGTAAGAATCCCAAATGTTCGCCGGCTTCGACGGCGGGCCGGGTCAGCACGATTCGGCTGACGCGTTTATTCAATAGCGCTGCAACGCCCATCGCGACAGCCAGATAGGTTTTGCCCGTTCCCGCTGGGCCGATACCAAAGGTCAGGTCGTAATTTTCGATAGCGTCTACATAGCGCCGCTGGTTGACTGTCTTCGGTGCGAGAACTTTTTTACCAAACGTGCGCGATTTACCGCTTTCAACCAGCCGCCGCAGGGAAACATCGGGATCGCCAGTGACCACGCGCAGGTAACTGTTCAGATCGCCGTTATTAAATACGTGCCCTTCTTTAACCAAGTTGACGTAATCTTCGAGAATGCGCTCTGCCCGGCGTACTTGGGGATCATCGCCCTCGAGCTCGAGCGAATCGCCGTCCATCAGGCGCGTCCGTAAATTCAAACCGGATTCCAGAAGGCGTATATTTTCGTCGCGAGTCCCAAACAACGACTCGATACCACGGGAGATCTGAACAGAAGACTTCATCAAGAGGAGATATCGGGAGGAATACTTACCAGAGCGTAAACCTTGCTAAGTTGTTGAAGAGCCGTAAGGAACCGAGCGGCAAGGAAAGCGCTGAACCGGGTTTGCTGAACCCACAGGCGCGCGCGCCGGAAGCTCATTCCATTGCATTATAGCACTTTTGGGGCACTTTTTCGCCGTAATTCGGTGTTTCTCTTTCTATGCTTGAGAAGGAGGCGGACACATGCTCCCCAGAGGCAACGCGAGAAAGGTCACGATTTACCTGAATCAGGACACGCGTGCTCATGTTGAACCGCTCTGGTCTACAATCCTGAGCTTTTTGCGGCACAAACACGTTGCCGGAGCCACGCTTTTACGCGCAGAGGTGGGATTCGGCAGCCATGAACGATTTCATGATCCCCGCTCCGAGTATGCGGGGGAGCATGTGCCAGTGCGCATCGAATTCGTGGAAACAATAGAGCGCGTCGAAGAGCTTTTGCCAGCCATTTACGACATGGTGACGGACGGCCTTGTGACGGTTCAAGATGTGACCGTCGTCAAGTCAGTCTCCAAGGACGCCAGACACGAGATTCCCGAACCGGAATCTTCCCGGAAGATCGTCGTACAGCCGGCAAAGCTAGTGCGGATTTATTTAGGAGAAGCGGATAAGTGCAAAGATGAGTGTCTCTATGAAGTCATCCTCAGGAGATTGAACATGATGGGCTTCTCGGGAGCCACCATATATCGCGGGATCCTTGGATACGGAGCAAAACGGCACACTCATAAGGCTGGACGGTTCCATCTTTCGCACGATCTTCCTATCATGATTTCGGTCGTGGAGAAACCGGAAAGAGTGAGTGAGCTGGTACAGGCCATCTCCACGATGATGCAGGATGGAATCATCGTCACGTCGGATGCCGAACTACATCAGATCGTGCATGAACTGCCTGAGACAGGAGCGGTAGCAGCCAATGAGCGGCCAGCCAGGTAAGCTACTTCGTCTGTATGTAAACGAACGGGATGAATATCACGGCAAACCGCTATACCAGGCGATTGTCGCGAAATGTCACGATCTGGATCTCGCAGGCGTGACGGTGTTCCGGGGACTGGAAGGATTCGGAGAGTCATCGGAAGTTCACCGGCCGCATTTGCTGAGAAGAGATCAGCCGATTGTTATCACGATCGTCGAAACTCCGGAGAAAGCACGCGAGGCGATCCCTGTATTGCAAGCCATGATGCCCAGCGGCCTCATTGCAGTGACAGATGTAGAAGTGACGGTGGTCTTGAACGGCGCTGTTGCGCCCCTGCGATGAATGGAACTTCTCTAACGCGGCCAGAATCGATTGGAGAGCGCTGCGCCGATCCAAACGCCACCCAAACCGAAACCAACGCTTAACAGAATGTTGGGTAGCGCAACCAAACCAGCGCTGCCCCGCAACACCACGAAGTTTTTCCCACTCGAAACTCGAAAACGTTGTGTATCCCCCAAGGATGCCGGTCACGAGGAATAGCCGCCAGTTGGTGTTAATGGCGGGCCGGTTCACAAACAGCATCATCAGAATGCCGATGAGGAACGATCCCGAGACATTGATCAGAAATGTTGCGAGCGGAAACACTCCAGAATAGATTTTGAAAACGAACGTCCCGACAAGAAAGCGTGAAACCGCGCCGAGCGCTCCGCCCAGCATCACGATTAGATATTTGCTCATTGCCTTTAAGAACGGGAACTCCTAACGATGAGCCTGGACAAATCTTACCTGCCGGACTGTTCAGAAAGGACTCACCTTCTGATACCGTGGAAGGCGACAACTTCGGGAGGTAGTACAGTTCGATGCTTCGTTTAATTTTGATCATCCTTTTGTTTCTGCTTCTCATCGGGAGCTTACCCGTCTATCCCTACAGCGGCGGGTGGGGCTATTACCCGAGTGGGGGCCTGGGTTTGCTTCTGATCATCGTCCTGGTGTTGTTCTTAGTCGATCGTCGCAGCCTTCCTTAAGGACTGAGACCCAGAATCCCTCTCAAACCCAGAGAGCGTCCCGAAACCAAAGAGTTTTTGGACGCTCCTCTTGCCGTCGCCTGAATTCTGAAACATGAAGACGTTCGCCATTGATATCGGCGGCACCAAGTTTAGTGTTGCCGCGTTTGAAGACAATCGGATGCTCCTGCGCGAGACCCGAACCACCGAAAGAACGGGTGGTCCTGCTTGGATGTTCTCGCAAGTCGAGCAGATTTTCGTCGAGTGGCGCGACAAGTACGGATTCCACCCCGACTGCTGTGGTATCGGCTTCGGAGGTCCGGTAGACTTCCCTTCGCAGACCGTAACCCTCTCTACTCACGTGGAAGGTTGGGCGCAGTATCCATTAGTGGCCAATGTGAAAAGGGTCACCAGAGCCGAAACTGTGATGGACAATGATGCCAACGTCGGTGCATTGGGGGAAAGCGCCCATGGCGCGGGACAAGCAAGCGACCCGCTCTTCTACATGACTCTTTCCACTGGAATCGGAGGTGGTCTTGTGATCGATGGCAACGTCTACCGGGGTGCTGATTCGTTTGCCTGCGAGATCGGGCATTTGACTGTTGAGCCAAACGGGCCCGAATGCTTATGCGGAGCTTACGGATGTTTGGAACGAATGTGTTGCGGGCTGTGGCTGGAGCGCGATTATGGCCGCCCTGCGAAGGAGCTTCTTCTGAACCCCGAGTTTGTCGCGAATTACGTCATTTCTTTGGCGCGCGGTCTGAAAGCAGCCATTATGTTGTTGAATCCAGCACGTATCGTGATTGGCGGAGGTTTGGCCAAAGCGGGCGAGCGCTTATTCACGCCCCTGCGAAAAGAACTGGAGCGTCAGCTCACTCCCTGGTCGCGAGCTCGCCGAGACGTAGTCCCGGCGGATCTGCGCGATGATTCGGTCCTCTACGGAGCACTTACGCTTGCGCAGCGCCACTTGCGCTTCTGATTCAGGCATCTTTATAGAAAATTAATGTCCCCTGCCGCCCTTTTCTCGCAAATGGAGAGGTCTCCCCAAGCGTCTTATTATTCAAAACCAGGAGGATACTCATTTGCGATCATTCAATGGACTTGTGGTGGCCGTTTTTATCGGCCTCGGTTTGACGGTAGGCGGCGCAATTTCTCTCAGCGCTGCACCTAGCCCTCGTTATCAGGAATATCCCGCGCCTTACGGCGACCTTCGCGGCCTCGTAGATCGCACGCAAACCGACCTGCGCGCCGCGGCTGATCTCGAAACGAACAAAGAAAAAGAACGCGAGCGCTACCGGAGCGCGCAAGGACATCTATCGAGCTTCGATCGACACCTGACCAAGGGCCATTTCGATAAGAGTGAGTTGCACAAATCCATCGACGAAATTCAGAGCATACTGGATCACAACGTACTGCAAGCCAGCAGCCGCGATGCCTTGATGCGTGACGTCACCGATCTCAAAATCGCCCGCGACCGCCGGTACTAACAGACCGCTCGACTGTTCCATTTTGCTTTCGCCCGGGTTCTCCGAATTTGAATGTGGTACCTTCTCTCTGGATTGAGGAGGGTATAAAAAAATGGCTGGTCAAGTGAACCCGGTTCCAGAGGGCTATCGTACCGTTACGCCGTATTTAGTGGTCGATGACGCCAACGGGGCGCTCGAGTACTACAAGAAGGCCTTTGGCGCGACGGCAGTGGTGAAGATGGACGGTCCCGGAGGAAAAATAAGCCACGCAGAGTTTAGGATCGGCGATTCGATGCTCATGATGTCTGACGAGATGCCGAGAGGGCCTCGATCTCCGAAGTCCCTGGGTGGCTCGCCGGTCAGCATTTTCCTGTATGTGAATGATGTGGATTCAGTGTTCAAGCAGGCCGTTGATGCGGGTGCGAAGGGTAATATGCCGCCCCAGGATATGTTCTGGGGTGATAGGTTCGGCAAGCTCACGGACCCGTTCGGCCATGAATGGGCACTCGCCACGCATATCGAGGATGTCGCGCCGGAAGAAATGAAAAAGCGCATGGAAGCTTTCCAAGCGCAAATGGCGCAGAGTGCTGGACAGGGGAGCTAAAGCAGCGTCGCGCCCACCGGTTTGACACCTAAATATTAGATCCGCTAGACTTAATTGTCCGAGCTTTCCAAGCCGAACGAACGCACGCTCGTCGTGCGGCATCTCAGGAGAACAAAGAAGTCTGTCCATGCGTACCGATTTTCCGTCCCAGCACGACATCGTTCGTGCCTGGCACGTGATTGACGCGAATGAAGCTGTCCTCGGCAGAGTGGCCAGCCGCGCCGCAACGCTCTTGATGGGCAAGCATAAACCGGTGTACACGCCATCGCTCGATACGGGCGATCACGTGATTATCATCAATGCTGCCAAGGTGAAGCTGACCGGTGGAAAAGAGGGTCAAAAAGTCTACCGCCGTCATACGGGTTATCCAGGCGGTCTGATTGAGACAGGAGCGCACCGCATGCGCCAGACGCGCCCCGAACGTATGGTCGAGTTGGCCGTTTCCGGTATGTTGCCGAAAACCAAGCTGGGTAAACAGATGTACCGCAAGCTGAAGGTCTACGCGGGCGAGCATCATCCACATCAGGCGCAAAAGCCTGTGCCGCTTGTAGTCTGAAAGTCTATGGCCGGCGAAAAAGAACAGAGGGAATCAATTTAGTGCCAGCGAAGTTAGTCCAGCAGTTAGGAACCGGTCGGCGCAAAACCGCCGTAGCGCGCGTTTTCCTGCGGCCCGGAAAGGGTCAGATTACGGTGAATCGCCGCCCGTTTGAGAATTATTTCGTGAGCGAGTCCGCCAGGGCGTATGTTCGCCAGCCGCTGCTTGCAACCGAAACAGCCGATCGTTTCGACGTAATGATCATCGCCGATGGCGGCGGGATCAGCGGACAAGCGGGCGCCGCGCGCCTCGGCATTGCCCGCGCTTTGATCGAGTTTAATTCCGAGCTGAGAGGAAAATTGAAGCAGCTCGGTTTGCTGACGCGCGATGCTCGCGCACATGAGCGAAAGAAGTACGGTCAGAAAGGCGCCCGCAAGCGCTTCCAGTTCTCTAAGCGGTAACGCA
>JAFASD010000562.1 GCA_019244945.1 Acidobacteriaceae bacterium
ATAGGTGACGATGGTTCTGTTGATTTCCGAGATCGGGCCGCTGAAGCCAGTCTCCTTTGAATGACAGAAGGTACACGCGGTATTTCGATTTACCGAAAGATTCTTGTCATACAGCAAGAGCTTCCCAAGAATTCGGATCTGTTGCACTCGCGTTCCCGAGTTGATCGGTAACGAGTGCCACCGCTCGATCGTTTCCTCCTCGGTTCGATCGATTTGGCGCTCCACTTTTTCAATTTTAGGAACCAGATTACACGGGACCACCCCGGGAGGATAGGGATAACCCAGGCACGGGTTTTCAGAATCTGGTGCTTGTGCCCGGACTGCCCTAGAAACGGTCAGCGATGAGAGTATCACTGCGCAGACGGCCGCGGCAGCAAACAAGTTTTTTGAGCGCATTCAGTTTTTCTCCTCCAAGAAGCCCCGAGTAGATTAACACGGAGTGTTACTGAAATCACTCTGGAAAAACTTACAGCAATTCTTCACGCTCCCTTGCTTCGAGCGTTTTCACGATCTTGCTCACGTCCTGAGCCTTCCCTCGACTCGCCACCAGCAATGCATCCGCGGTGTCCACCACTACTAGGTTTTCAATCCCTAGCAGCGCGACCGTCTTCTCGGAATCCACATAATTGCCGCGGCTGTCCTCCACGATGACGTCTCCTCGAAATGTGTTTCCGTTTGTGTCCTTTTTCCCTAATCCGTACACTGCTTCCCAACTTCCGACATCGTTCCAGCCGATGTCACTGATGGCGATCCCCGAGACGCGTTCAGCCTTCTCTAGGATCGCGTAATCGACGGATATGTTTTCGCACATCGGATAAGCTGTTGCGAGTGCCGGCATGAACTGCCTGCTCCCGAACCGGGGAAGACCGGCCAAAAGCGTTGCTGTCTTCGGTTGATGATGCCGCATGAGTTCGAGCATCGTGGAAGCGCGCCAAAAGAACATTCCGGCATTCCAAAAATAATTGCCCTGTTTCAAATAACGATTTGCGGTCTTCTCGTCCGGCTTTTCGCGGAAGCTTATGATCCGGAGTGGCGCCAAATTACCGGGCTTGACGTTCTTCGGGAATTCGATGTAGCCGTACCCTGTCTCGGGCCAACGGGGCTGAACTCCCAGGACCACGACATCGCTGGTTTCGGCAGCTCGGAACGCCGCCTTCACAAAGGTGCGGAAGCGCGCGTCCTTCTGGATGAGATGATCTGCGGGAAACACGCCCATTATCGCGTCCGAATCGATTTCCGCCAGAATTTGAGCGGCCAGCCCGATGCAGGCTGCCGTGTTACGCTGCGACGGTTCGGCGATGATCTGTTGTTTCGGGACCTCCGGTAATTGCTTCGTGATCTCCGGCCGCAAAAACTGGTTCGTGATGATCCAGATGTGCTCGGGTGGAATGGAGTTCTTCAGCCGATCCACCGTTTGTTGAATCAGGCTGCGCTCTCCGAATAATCGAAGGACTTGTTTTGCGCTCCTCTTGCGGCTTCGTGGCCAGAAACGCGTTCCGCGTCCCCCGGCCATGATCACGCCGTACCAATGCGGATGCAAGCGCCGCTCTTTACGGATTCGGCGATCCCGCTTTCAGTGGCAACGGATGATCCGGCAATTTCGAATCTGGAAATCCTCTGATAACGTGCAATGTCCGATCCCAGCGTGTTCGCGTGAAGAAATGCTCGCCGAGATCTACGAAGTGGTTCAATAGCGAGTTCACCGTCGAACCTGCCAAATCATCCGTGGAGGCCCGGTATGACCAATAGATGATAAGCGGTTTACCGAGAATGTTGTCTCTAGGGACGAATCCCCAATACCGGCTGTCTAGCGAATTGTCGCGGTTATCGCCCATCGCGAAATAGGTGTTTGGAGGCACCACCGCTTCGCCATTCACCACATGGTGTTCCAGCATCTCGCGTTGTAACTGAGCCTGAAGGCCCTCGGCGAACGGTGTCGGGTCACCCGGAAAATTGTCTCTAGCGGGATCGTACGGAAATTTGTGATAAACGTACGGCTCGTTCAGCCGGATGCCGTTTCTGTATACGATTCGGTTCACCATTTTGAGATGATCCCCTGGCACGCCAATCACTCTTTTCACGAAAGTTTGAGTAATGTCGGCCGGATACCGGAAGACGATGATGTCGCCGTGCTTCGGCTGCTCGTAGGGCAACAGATACTGTGTAATGCTTCCGGCCGGCGCGTAGGCCAGCTTGTCTACCAGCAAATGATCCCCGATGAGCAAAGTGTCTTCCATCGAGCCGGTCGGAATCACGAAGGCTTGCACCAGCGTCGTAGTTCCAAACAAAAGAAGCAGGATGGTCACGGCCCATTCGGCAATGCTGTTTCTCGATTGCTCCCGTTTCGGCGGTGTACTCTTAGGCGCATTCTTCTCGGTCTTACTTGCGTTAACGGTAGCTGTCGGCTGTGGCATTGAATGGTGACTACTGCACTTGAAATTATTGTATCTTTCACAAGATGTCCCCCGCTCTAATCATTTAGGAGGACGATGAGAGATGTATCGAATGCGCACCCTGTTGCTTACCTCCGCCGCCCTTGGATGCTTGACCCTGAGCTGCGGAAAAAAGACAGTAGATGATCAAGCCTTGACGACCGGTATTCAGGCGAAGCTGTACGCCGATCCCGTGACGAAACCCGCCAATGTAAACGTTTTGGTAAGCAAAGGCGTTGTCACTCTCAGTGGGGACGTTCCCAGCTCTGATGTGGAGCTCGAAGCCATGAAGATCGCCAACGGCACTCCAGGCGTGGCAAGTGTTACCGATCAGATGAAGGTCAACCCTTCCCTGGCGGCGAGTGAGCCTCCGCCGGCATCTAGTACTCCACCACCCGCGGCGGGATATCCTCCTGTTTCTGCCCAACCGGCGCCCCCTTCCCAAACACCAGCTCCTCCGCAGACCGCAGCCGAGCCGGTATCGCCTCCTGCCCCGCCTCCTCCAGCGGCTTCTCCCGCCCGGGCTGTGCCTGCTCCGACTCCCGTTCCGGCCATCCCTGCGGCGATCACCATTGCTCCGGGTGCGCGGGTTTCCGTGCGCATGATCGATTCCATCGATTCGCGCCACAACACGACAGGACAAGTATTTCGAGCGTCTCTTGAAGCTCCGATTGTTTCCAGAGGTAGGGTAGTTGTGCCTGCCGGTAATCCGGTTTCGGTGCTTCTGGCAGAAGCCAGCCGTGCCGGTCACATTGAGGGCCGGAGTGAACTCGAAGTGCGCGTGTCCGCGTTAGAGTATCGCGGCCGCAACTATCCCGTGACGAGCAGCATTTACGAAGAGGCGGGTAAAGCCCGCGGTAAACAGAGTGCTGTAAGGACGGGTGTGGGCGCAGTTTCCGGTGCAGTGATCGGCGCAATCGCCGGAGGCGGTAAGGGCGCTGCCATCGGCACCGTCGCAGGCGGCGGCGCGGGTGCAGGATATCAACTATTTACTCACGGACAACAGGTGAAAATCCCGTCCGAAAGCGTGCTCTCTTTCCGACTGGAAGCCCCTCTGACGCTTCAGGAGAGGCGCTAAAGCAGACTAATCTTCGGTCCAAGCCCTCAAGCGGGCTGTGGGCTTTCTCCACCTACCAACCCGGGCAGGGGAGAGGGATGCGGAGCGATAACGGTTCCCCCATCAGTCGGCGTCGTTGTTTTCGAACCAGTGCTGGCAAGCTTCGGCAGTACTTTCCCGTTGATGAGATCCAAAACCTCGCTGCCGTCGAGAACCTCGCGCTCCAATAGCGCCTCGGCAATTCTGACCAGCGCGTCGGAGCGGTTCTCGATAATCTCTTTTGCACTGTTATAGGCGTTCTCAACCAGCCTTCTCACCTGCTCATCGATCTTGATCGCCGTCGCTTCACTGTAGTCACGGTGCTGCGCAATTTCGCGCCCCAGAAAGATCTGTTCGTCTTTCTTTCCAAAACTGAGCGGGCCGAGTTCGCTCATGCCCCATTCGCAAACCATCTTGTGCGCCATCTCGGTCGCGCGTTCGATGTCGTTGCCGGCGCCGGTCGTCATCTGATGCAGAAAAATCTCTTCCGCGATGCGTCCCCCCATCAAAATGGCCAGACGCGTTTCCAGATACTTCTTGTCGTGAGACAGCTTGTCGTCGAGCGGTAACTGCATGGTCAAACCGAGCGCCATTCCGCGCGGAATAATCGTGACCTTGTGCAGCGGGTCCGAGTCCTGCATGAGGGCGGCGACCAGCGCGTGACCTCCCTCGTGGTAAGCAGTCATCCGTTTCTCTTTTTCGCTGATGATCATGCTCTTGCGTTCCACGCCCATCAGCACCTTGTCTTTGGCCAACTCGAAATCGAACTGAGTCACCACTTTGCGGTTCTGGCGCGCGGCGACCAGCGCGGCTTCGTTCACCAGGTTCGCCAAATCGGCGCCTGCAAAACCCGGCGTCCCTCGCGCAATCACCGAAAGATCCACATCGTCGCCCAGCGGCACTTTCTTCGTATGAACCCGGAGAATGCTTTCCCGGCCGCGCACGTCCGGACGGTCCACAACCACTCGCCGATCGAATCGCCCCGGCCGCAGAAGCGCTGGGTCGAGGACGTCCGGCCGGTTGGTTGCCGCGACGAGAATAACTCCTTCGTTCGATTCGAAGCCGTCCATCTCCACGAGCAACTGGTTGAGAGTCTGCTCGCGTTCATCGTGACCGCCGCCGAGGCCTGCGCCTCTGTGCCGCCCGACCGCATCGATCTCATCGATGAAGATAATGCACGGCGCGTTCTTCTTCCCTTGTTCGAAAAGATCGCGAACCCGGCTTGCGCCCACGCCCACAAACATTTCGACGAAATCCGAACCCGAGATCGAAAAGAAGGGCACGTTCGCCTCGCCTGCGATCGCTCGCGCTAGCAAAGTCTTGCCCGTTCCTGGAGGTCCAATCAAAAGCACGCCCTTCGGAATGCGCCCTCCCAACTTTTGGAACTTTTGGGGCTCGCGAAGGAACTCGATAATTTCCTGCAGCTCCTCTTTAGCCTCCTCCACGCCCGCGACATCCTTGAACGTGACTTTCTTCTGCTGAGAAGAATGCAATCGCGCCCGGCTCTTGCCAAAGCTCAGGGCTTTATTCCCCCCGCTCTGCATCTGGCGCATCATGAAGAACCACAATCCGAGCAGGATGAGCACCGGAACGGCGTTGAACAGAATCCCAATCCAGCCGCTTCCAGTCGAATCTTTCCAGCTATACTTGACGCCCTTCTCCTGCATCATTTTGTAGATTTCCGGGTAGTTCGGCGGTATCACGGTATGGAACTGCGAAGAAACGCCGCCTTCTGCCAACGTGCCTTGGGCATCTGTTCCGGTGATGGTGACATCCTTTACCTTCCCGTCTTGAACGTAGGTCACGAATTCGGATACGGACAGGTTCCGCGGCGTGGGACCCCTGCCGGTCTTAACGGCCATGTACACCAACACCACCGCACAGATAATGACAACCCAAAAAACGGCCGTTTTTACATTTGCACTCATGAACTCACCTTCTGCTGGCTATCTCCTCAGCCCTGGGCCGATTGCCAATCCAGATCCCATAATGAGAGACGTCGATTCGATACCTTTCGATTCACCAGCGCTCTGAAACCTCCTCAGTCATGGTTTGGCCGATAGATCAACCGAACTGACCGGTGACTCTCGTGGGAGCCGCTGAACTTAGCCGCGCTCCCAAACTGGCGAACCCAAACAACTTCTTCTCCCGCGACGGCCACCGGCCAATGCCGCCGTTCCCAGAGCACCACCCTTTGCTCCTGAAAGAGTGACTTTATCTTCTGTGGTTGTCGGTGCCCCTGCCGTTGCAGTTCATCGCCAGGTTCCCAATTCCGAACCTGCAGAGAAGGTCGTGAGGTCGGACCCGTCAGGGCATCGGCATCCAAATAGGCCACTTCAACCCTAAACTCTTGTTCTTCCTTGAAATTAGCACAAAATTCATCTTCTCGTTTCACCCAATTCAGATTCAGAGACCCGGCCCTGAACGGCAGTTGACATTCTCCTCCCACCGGCACTTCTAAACAGTAGTGCCTTTTTTCAGAATTCAACTCACCCGGTTTCGTTAACAAAAGTTCGTCGAACGAACGAAGCGCGTCTATTCCGGGCACGATTACCCGTGCATGTCCATGAGTGCCCGGGCACAGAGAGAGAATTGCCTCGATGTGTTCTCTGTCGATGGACCTCAGGTCGCCTCGAACATCGAGCAAGGCGCGCCTTAGAACCCGCCTCTGCACAGCGGTTGGAAGTGCGGCCAGGAAAGGAACGTGCAAAATCGAACCCAAATGAGTTCGTTTGGTAATTTCACGATATCGCGGCTCAATCTCTTGAAACCAATAGTCTTCTTCGCTCTGCGCCAATTCGGCCGTCCCGGCGAGTACGGCTTCCAGGTTCGCATTGAATTCTCGAGCTAACCAGGGAATGGTTTGATGCCGCAGCCGGTTTCGGGCAAAATTCAGATCGGAGTTGGTAGAATCCTCGCGCCACATGATGCCCTCTGCGGCGGCCCAGTTCCTTACTTCTTCACGGCTGGTGGTCAGTAACGGGCGAATCAGCCGGTCCCCGGTAACCATTCGCATTCCGGCGAGGCCAGCCAGTCCCGAACCGCGCAGGAACCGGAACAAAACTGTCTCCGCCTGATCGCTTCGGGTATGTCCCAGCGCTACGCTGCTCAGGCCATGTTGCTCCATGGAAACCTGGAAAAACTTTCGCCTTGCTTGCCGGGCCATCTGCTCCAGATTGCCCTCGCCCAGTTCAGCGTTCTCGGTGAAGACCTCGATCCCGAGCGATTTGCCTAGGGTGCGAACGAACTCTTCATCGGCATCGGATTCAGCTCCGCGCAGATGATGGTTCACATGCAGGCCGACCAAATTGACTTGAAATCTGTGAGATAGCCGTTGCAGGATGTGGAGAAGAACGACCGAATCGGCTCCCCCGGATACCGCCATGCCGACCCGATCTCCGGCAGACAGCATGCTATAACGAGGGATGATTTCAGCCACCCGATCGACTAGACTGCCGGCCAATATCGATATTGTAAGTCGCGGCTAGCCTGTTCCTACGCTCCCATGCATTTAAACTCGACCCTCAGCGAGCAGGAGTTTCATCGCATCGCATCCGGCATCAAAGTTCTATTGATGGACGTGGATGGCGTGCTGACGGATGGCCGCCTCTATCTAGTCCCGGATCGGGACGGCAACATGGTCGAAACCAAAGGCTTCGATTCGCAGGACGGAATAGGGCTGCGATGGCTGAACTGGTTCGACATCAAAACCGGCGTCATCAGCGGGCGCGAATCTCCGGCTACTGCGGAAAGAGCGCGGCAGGTCAGCATGAGCTGGGTTTTTCAGGGGCATATCGAGAAGATTCCGCTCTTTGAGCGAGTTATGGCCGAAGCAAATGTGACTCGGTCGGAGGTGGCCTATATCGGCGACGATCTGACCGACGTGGTCATCATGCGCCGCGTGGGTCTCTCCTTCGCAACCGCGAACGCGCGTGAGGAAGTGAAGCGATCCGCTAACGCGGTCACCAGCGCGCCAGGCGGCTCGGGCGCGGTGCGCGAAGTCATCGAGCTTTTGTTGAAAGCTCGCGGAGTTTGGGACGATTTACTCAAGAAGTATGAGGTTACATCTTGAGCGAGCCGGGGACAGGCAAGGTCGGTTTGGAGTTTGTCACTGCCAGCGCTCCCGGCGTATTACATCAGTTAACCGGGGTGATCGCCAAGCATCACGGGGACATCCGATCCATTTCGATTATCGAGGAGCAACCAACCGGCACGCGGGTTTACCTCGAACTCGATTTGCCCGGCGAATCCAAAACTTTGATCCAAGATTTGCGGCAGCTCGAGGTTGTTCGTTCGGTAACTTCCGTGCAATCGCTGCAGAAGATTTACGGCAAACGGATCATTATCATTGGCGGAGGAGCGCAGGTCGGACAAGTGGCGCTGGGGGCGATTTCCGAAGCGGATCGTCACAACATCCGCGGTGAACACATTTCGGTCGATACCATCCCGCTGGTCGGGGAGCAACCTTTAGCTGACGCAGTGCGGGCGGTTCGCCGTCTTCCGCGCGTGAAGGCGCTGGTCCTTGCGGGTTCTCTCATGGGCGGGGACATCGAGTCTGCGGTCCGAGAGGTGAGGAGCGATGGTCTTCTGGTGATCAGTTTAAATATGGCTGGAAGCGTTCCTAACGCTTCCGACCTTGTCGTAACGGATCCCGTGCAAGCCGGCGTCATGGCCGTGATGGCCGTTGCCGATACAGCCAAATTCACGATCGAGCGCCTAAACCGGCGCTTTTTTTAACCCTACTTAACTCGAAACGCGAACTCGCGCAACAACTCGCCCGGCCCATTGGCTTGAGCTGGACTGTAAAGCCGGAGGAGGTGAGCGCCTGCTGTCTGTAGGTTCGGCACCGAAATACTGACTTCGTCTTTATGGACGGCCGCGTTTCTTTTCCAGATTTCAAACCCATTGCTATTCACGATTTGCACCGTGACTGGACCCTCCGCTAAATCGAGCGCGTTCAGGTGAAGATGTAGAGGGCGGTTCAAAGGTACAACTGGCGTTTCCACTCCGCGGTATGCGGAAAGGGTTATTTCAGCGACCGGTGGTGAAGCTCGGCGAATGAATTGCGGCGCCAAGGCAACACCGAGCAATAGAACCGCGGCGGCTCCAGCCAAAGACAACCTGGGAAACGTGAGCCAAGCGGTCCAGCGGTGTTCTGCTCTAGCTGCTTCCTTTTGTAGCCTCTCGGTTTCAGATTGTTCCAGCGCCAACTTCAGTGGAGGGATCTCGGTTTCCAAAGCTTCGAGCCGAGCTACGCACGACTCGCACGCGAGTATGTGCGTTTCGATTAGATCGATCTCTTCGCCTTGGGACCGGCGCAGCAGAAAGCGCTCGAGATCCTCTTCCGTAGGATGGTCGAAGTATGAGTTCTGCATAAGCACCGCGGAGCGGATTTTTTTCTCCATTTTAGAAGTGCGGTTAACCGGCTTGCGCTCTCACAAGCACTGAGAAAATTCCGCTGCTGGCCAGTTTTTTCCTACCAATTTCTCCGAACTTGGCTTTGGCACGAGACTTCAAAAGCCTAAATTGTGTTTCGGTTAGGGACATTTCCCGGCAGATTTGCTCCTGGGGTTGTTCTTTCAAGTAGAAGCGCACCAGAATATCCCGATCGCGCTTCGATAGCGAATCGAGGGCGTTTTTCATTAGCTCGGCCTTTTGCCGGAGCATCGCTTCCTGCTCAGGGTTTTCCTTTCGATCGGCTACCAGCACGCCCGTTTCCAAATCGGCCTGTTCGCGCCGCGAATGTACCGCCTGCTCAATGTACGCGGCGACCTGCCTCCGCACGATGGTTCGAACAAAGCCCATGAGGCGTTCGGGTTCGCGAAGATCGCCGCGCTTAATCGCATGAACAACAATCAAGAACGTATCGTGAACCTTGTCCTCCAACTCCTGCGGCCCGAGCTGCCGGCATAAGTAATATCGAATACCTCGGCTAAACAATTTGTAGAGCTCTTCCATTCCCGCGTCTTCACCGGCTTTGACCTGCTCGACGAGCTCGTTCCAACGAACGGCAGAGAGTGTCGGTTTTGCGGTATTTCCTCCTTCAGCAGCTTTCGCGTTTTCGGATGGCACCGGGCTAAGCTTCTGTTGGGTCCCGACCATAGACATGAATGATTACTCCTTGCAGATGATCGAATACGCAGCCCAGAACGAGGGTGAACTTCGATAACCTTGGCTTTGCTCCATTTCTAATTGTGCGCTCCGAAGCGCAGCCGCCGCTCGCTTAGCGAGAGAGCCGGACCTCATTGACTGAAAATGACGGTAGAAGCAGGAAAAGAAGAGGCCGGAATCGTCGGGCGTGGGCCATCCTGTAGCGATTACCGCGGACGCTCCGGCGACTAACCACGCCCGGGTTAAGCCCATAAGACCGGCGCTGGGCAGCACTTTGCCTTTTGCCGATGAGCAGCCGCTCAGGACCACTAAGCTGCCTGCCACGCGATAGGTTTCAATCGCTTCCGGTGTGAGGAGCTCAGGCATGTTGTCGTCCGTGAGACTCAGGGCCAAGGCGGCCTGCTGCGGATTTCTGTCCGGACTTACCACGTGCACGGCGAAATGCAATATCTCAGGTCTCTTCGCAAGGGCCCGTTTCAGCCCCGCGCTCGATGCTTCGCGTCCTTCGAGTAACTGCACATCCTGCATACCGGAAGCATTCGCCGCTGTCCGGATTTCACGGTCACTCGCAACCAATCTTGCCAAGGTCACAGGGGTTTCGCTTTT
>JAFASD010000023.1 GCA_019244945.1 Acidobacteriaceae bacterium
ATTGGCCGCTGGCTGCGGAGATTGAGGCTCGATGAGCTGCCGCAGTTCTGGAACGTGGTCATGGGCGACATGGCGATTGTCGGCCCTCGGCCCGAGCGCCCGGAATTCGTCGAGTTCTTGACGCACCAGATTCCCTACTATCGCCAGCGCTTGGCAGTGAAGCCGGGAATCACCGGTTGGGCGCAAATCAATCACAAGTACGGCGACACAGAGTTGGATGCGATGATCAAGCTGGAGTACGATCTTTACTACATTAAGAACATCGCGCCCGCTCTGGATTTCTACATCATTTTTCACACCATCAAAGTGATGCTGCTCAGCCGCGGAGCGCAATAGATTCGGGTTGTACGAATCCAGTGCGTGTCAGAGGTGCGGTTGGGGGGCATTGGAGATGCGCATGGTTCGGGTTCACCTACCTGCAAGGGTGCGGCGGTTCAAGTCCTCTCATCCGCACCAACATCGCTCGTAAGAGGCCAGCGCGTTCCCGTCGGCCAAGCTGCATCTTAATGGAACAGTCTGGGATCCCACACGAATAGCTGCGTTCCTAGAATCTTGACGCGTAGTACGAAGTCGGGGTGTCCCGCGTTGAGAAGAAGATTGCGCTCTTCCGGGATCACAACAGAGGGAACGACCAGCCCGATCGAAGAGCGACTGTTGATCCATTCTGTTCCGAGTGTCCGCGCACCCTCTGGCTCGCTTGCTCGCCAATCTGTAGGCATTTCACTGGTCGACAACGTGCGCACAGCTGAATCGTCGATGTCGAGTTCGAAAAACACGTAGTCGGACGGAATCTGATCTTTCCGTGTGTGGACAAGAGCTTCAAGAACAGCGAGTGCGCGACTCTCGGCGCAATAAACCGCAGGAACACCGGCCCGATGCCATCTTCCATTCGCAAGCAAAGAGCCTCTTCCGGAAAACGCTGGGTACTTAGAACGTGTGAGCCGATAGGCTCGCATCAACTAAAAATGCCGTAGTCGATGCGCGTCAAAACTTCTTCTACCCGTGCTACACCTTCAGAAGTGGCTGCGATTTCCAGCGGCTGCAAATTGTTGAGAACGGGATTAGGCGTTGTGAGCCAAGCGCGCGCCTTTACTGGACCGCCGAAAGTATCGACGGCGTGGGCCATCAAAGCACGCGGAAGGCGATCAAAATCGGGCTCTGGCTCACCGATCAGTTGGTCGGGCACTTACATCTATTATCGTCGCAGAAGGTGAACCGTTTCAAACGTTACCAAACACGGCCGGTACACGGGAGCAATCCACAGAGATAGCTAGCGCGGTGCGGTTACAGCGTTACTACGGTTTTGTATCATTAACATGCGGTGCAAGCCGCGTCCGGGCAGCGGGAAGGGTTGAACCCACTTGCTCTACAGATCCATTGAAAGTTCTGAACCTTTATGCAGCCGGTTTTGCGGGTCATCGGCAATCTCATGCATGGAGGTTTTGAGTGACCCGTCTACCCGAACGACCCAACCTAGATCATCTTAGAAAGCAGGCCAAGGAACTCTTGCGCCTGTACCAAACCGGCGACTCGATTGCGTTCGCGCGCTTTCGCAACTCGTTACCCGCGGCAAGAGGCAAAGATGATGCCGGAATTACTGCACTCGGACTAAAGCTGCACGATGCGCAGTCGTGTATAGCTCGCGAGTATGGGTTGAGTTCCTGGCGGAACTTGCAGAACTATGTAGATTGGACAACCAGCAGGGTTTCGCAATCCCGAAAGGACGCAGTGCCGCTCTGGCTGCACGATGTGTACGGCCATCAACAGGATCGGCCTCGGCCCACGTTGGCGGCTCGGAAACTTGCCGCACGGCCCGAGCTGGGGCAAGGCGACTTGTTTCTCGCTTGCGCTATTGGCGATGAATCCGCAGTAGCCCGCGCCATTGCGGATGATCCTGCTTGCGTTAACGCGGTGACTCAGAACTGGCCCGTCCTTGCTGCGAACAGATACTCGATATGCCGGCATTGGTCGCGGTAACGCATTCTGGGCTATTGCATATTCCCGAGTTTCGCGATCGCTTGCGGCGCTGTGCACGTATCCTGCTAGATGCCGGGGCGGATCCGAACCAGTCGTGGTCGCATCATCCAGGCGGCTATTCGCTCAGCGCGCTTTATGGAGCAGCGGGAAAGAATCACGACCCTGAGTTGACCAAGATGCTGCTCGATGCCGGTGCCAATCCCAACGACAACGAGTCCCTTTACCACTCGACAGAGAATCCAGATTTGGCCTGCATGCAGTTGCTGCTGGAAGCTGGAGCAAGAGTGGAGGGCACAAACGCGGTGCACCACATCCTCGATCGCGATGAGCTCGACGGGTTGAAACTCCTGCTTGCCTACGTAAAGGATTTCAACGCTCTGACGAGCAGGATCGGCAATCCATTGATCTGGGCGATAAGACGGCGCCGTTCCCGCGCGCATGTCGAGGTTTTACTCGCTGCGGGAGCCGATCCCAATGTGAAGACTTCGGACGGTGTTTCCGCGTATCGCTTTGCACTACAGAACGGACTGCCTGAGGTTGCCGAGGTGTTGGCGCAAGCGGGCGCCGACCCGATGGTGGGAGAAACACTGAGCATCGAAGATCGATTCGTCGCTGCCTGCGCGCGAGCCGATGAAACAGAGGCTCGCCGGATCCTTGCCGAGCGGCCCGGTATCTTTCAATCGCTTCCCGATTCGCAACTGAAGCAGCTTCCGCAGATGACGGAAGGTCACGCAACAGATGCAGTGAAACTCATGGTGAAACTTGGGTGGCCGATTGCCGTCCAAGGGGGCGACTGGAGCGCGTCGGCATTGAATCTCGCGGTATTTCAGGGCAACGCGGAGATGACGCGTTTCCTCCTAGAACACGGTGCGTCCTGGA
>JAFASD010000067.1 GCA_019244945.1 Acidobacteriaceae bacterium
TCTGCCACGAAATCCGGATCGTCGACATACATCCAGTAGTCGTGAACCATTCCGATCCACCACAGCGAAAAAGGCGGAATGTATTGCTGCAGAAACGAGGGCGCCCGGCTGTAAGTGGCGCCTTCAGCAGTTCGCGAAGAGTTCAGCAATGCGATGCCGTTCTTCATCAGGCGCGAATCCCCGGTCATGTAAAGCGAGATCATCATCTGGATGCGCGCATCGCCGGCGTATTGGAGTTGCTCGTAGTAAGGGCAATCCATGTACGTCTCGTGAGCACAGAGGCGCGCTGTGCGCCAGCCCGTTGAAAGAATCCGCTGAAGCTCGTCGTTGGCGGGTCCGTTTACCTCAAACTGCGCTTTTCTCTCGAACGGGTAAGCGGTGAAAACGCCATGCAGATCGTCGATGAGGAGAGGCTCGTCCGCGGTCTCTGCGGTCAACTGAATATACCGATAGGTCCTCCAATACAATGGCCGATAAACCCGGCGCGACCCGCCGTCGGCTAGATAGGTGTCGGATGCGCCGTAGAACTGTTTTCCCTCGATCTCATTCCGATTGCTTTTGGTGATCGGATTTCGGCTGACGAATAGAGTCTCGGCATACCGGAGATCGATTTTCGCTCCTTTCCCGCCGCTGACCGTCATTTCCGGATAGGCCGTTGTGAGATAGGTCTGATCGAGTAGCAGCGAAATTCTCGCGTGTGCGGGTAGATGAAGCGGAAATTGCGAGGCGGGTCCGTCCGCCTTGCGCAATTTCGGTCGTTCCTGCGGCGTCTGTTCTTCCAGCGGAATCTCACGCGGCACAAGCATCCAGCGATTCGGAGCGTCTCGGGAATCCCGCGGTGCCGCGTTGCTCAACTCATGAGCGGGAAGCCAGGCGGAGTCATTGTAATCTATCTGATCCCAGCTCCAGGGATACTGAGATGCATCCAACTTTTCATTCGCCGCGAGCGCGAAGTATCCTGTCTCCTGGTCGGGCGGCAGAGGCTGCGGCGAATACGCTTTGTCCTGAATACATTTCCAGGAGCGGTTTGTGTTTACCTGTGCATCTTCCGCGCGTTGGGCTGTGAGCACGAACCCAGTTTGATTGGTGACTTGCGCCACTGCTCGAAAAGGGCCATCATTCCAGACCACCGCCGCTAAAACGTTTTTGCCCGGTCGCAGTTCGGACGCGATATCCACGGTTTCGTAGCGCCAGTGCGTCAAATCGCCGCGCGCCGGCCCCCATGAGACTCGCTTACCGTTTGCGAAAAGCTGATAACGGTTGTCGCCCGAAACTTGCACGACGAACTGCTCCGGTTTTTGGGCCAGATCGAACGAGCGCCGGAAATGATAGGCGCCGTAATCCTGCGGCGAGGCGCCGGGAACGTCAATCCACTTCGCCGCCCACACCCGGGTCACGGTTTGATGTTGGCGCTGCCCGAGCGCGCCGATGGCGAGCAGAAACGCACACGCAAAAAGCCTTCTCATCTACACGCCGGGCAGGAGTTCGACCGCCTGCTCAATATCGTCGGGACTGATGTAGAAGTGCGGGGACATCCGCACCCAGCCTTGCCGCGGGGCGGCTGCGATTCGGTTCTGTTTTAAATCGCTCACGATGGAACGGCAGTCGAGAAATGGATGACGGAAGCTAACGATTCCAGAGCCGGTTTGCGTAGTCCGCTTCACCATTACTTCGTATCCTTTTTCGAGCACGCCCGCTTCTAATTGGTTGGCCCGCGACTCGACGGCCGTCGCAATCTGCTCGATACCAACTTCCAGTAGAAACTCGATGGCTGCGCGCAGCCCGAAGCAGCCGATCGTGTTCAGGGTGCCGCATTCGTATCTTCCGGCATCCGGGCGAAGCGTCATGTCGCGCGAGCTGTAATCCGCGTAGCTCGCCGGATTCGTCCAACCGAATTCCACGGGCTCAATTGCATCCAGCCATTTCCGGCGGACATACAGTACCCCGTTCCCTTCCGGACCGAGCATCCATTTATGGCCGTCGGCGGCCAGTGCGTCAATGTGGCAAGCCTCCACATCAATGGGAAACACGCCCATTCCCTGGATCGCGTCGACCAGGAAAAAGCAATTGTGCCGCTGGCATAATTCGCCAATCGTTTTCAGATCGACGCGGTAGCCGCTCAGGTAATTGACATAGCTGATGGCGAGCAGCCGGGCACCGGGAAGCGCTTCGGCGATTCTCTCGATCGGGTCATAAATGGATAGCCAGGTGACGTCTACGCCGCGTTTTTCCAAACGAAGCCACGGATAGTAGTTCGATGGGAACTCCTCTTGAAAGGCGATGATCCGGTCACCCGGTCTCCAATCAAAGCCACCGGCGACCGTCGAAATGCCCTCTGACGTGTTCTTTACAATTGCGATTTCCGCCGTTGAGGCATTAATCAAGTTGGCGGCAGCTTGCCTCAATCCTTCGTACGTATCCATCCACTCGCTGTAATGCAGAGAACCATGCAGGCAGGCATCCTCAGCCAGGTGCTTCATAGCTTCCGCTGCAGGACGGCAAAGCGGCGCTACCGCGGCATGGTTGAGGTAAATGAGCTCGCGAGTGACTGGAAACTCGCTCCGAAAACGAGTGTGGAGCGCAGGCGGCGGTTCAGCGACGTCTTCGGCGATTTTCTGGTAACCCATTTCTTCGAGGATACGTTAAAGTTGGTGAACCTAATCTCCATTCCACTGGGTGCGCACCCACATTTTGCAAGAAATTTGGTCCTATACTGGATGTAGACGAAATCCGAGCCTACGGCTACCTCCGTATTCGAAGTTCGTGCAGTCGTAAAGGAGTTTTATGCGGCTACTAGTCCCCCTGAGATCCTCTTTGAGTATTACCTTGGCGCTGCTGTTAGCGCTGCCGTTCGCCGCTTTCCCCAAGAACGATAAGGAAAAAGATCCGGACGCCATTGGTGACCGGAATGTCAGCGGCAAAGTAAACTTCTACTCGCTTGAAAAGGAAATCGCCCTCGGCAAGCAACTGGCGCAGCAGGTGCAGCGCCAATCGAAGATCATCGACGATCCTGTAGTCTCGGAGTACGTGAATCGAATTGGCCAGAATCTCGTTCGCAACTCGGACGCGAAGGTGCCGTTCACGATCAAAGTCATTGAAGACCCGACCGTGAACGCATTCGCCTTGCCGGGCGGATTCTTCTTTGTCGATTCCGGCTTGATCTTGAAGGCCGACACCGAATCGGAACTGGCCGGCGTGATGGCCCATGAGATCGCTCATGTCGCGGCGCGCCACGGCACACGTCAAGCCACGCGTGGCGAAATCGCGCAGCTTGCAACCATTCCTCTGATTTTCATGGGCGGCGCGGCCGCGTACGGAATTTATGAAGCTTCCGGACTTTTGATTCCGATGGGTTTCCTGAAATTTTCCCGCGCTTTCGAAGCTGAGGCTGATTATCTAGGCGTGCAGTACATGTATAAGGCTGGATATGATCCGAACGCCTTCGTCGATTTCTTCGAAAAAATACAGAGCCTCGAAAAGCGGAAACCCGGGACGATGTCTAGACTATTCGCAACGCATCCGCCCACAGACGATCGCATCGTGAAATCGCAGAAAGAGATTGCGGACCTGAAGGCGAGACCGGAATACGTGGTCACCACGTCGGAGTTTAACGACGTAAAGTCTCGTTTGGCGATGCTCGAAAATCAGCGCCGACCTGACAAAACAGCCGAAGATCCGAATAAGCCAACACTGCGCCGCAATCCGAACTCGAATGCGCCCATTGAAGACGAGACCGATCCTTCGAAGAAATCCAGTGGCGACGAGAATGATCGTCCTAAGCTGAAGCGGCGTCCCTCCGATGGCGGCGACAGCACCGACACGAGCAGTCCCGGACCTTCAGAGTAGGCCAACGCCGACTTGAACAGGTAATTTACTTATCAGCGGACCGAAACGTTGGGTCCGCTGATCCAAAGGCTAGAAAAATTAGCTGACGCTTGCGTGTAACCTGGATTGCGTCATGATCTCGTTCATCTGATCCTTAACGCGCAATTTGAACTTCTTGAGGCGTTGCTCCTCTAATTCATCCGCCCCGGTAACGTACGGTTTGGATTCGATTGCCTCAATCTGCCTTTTGAGTTGCGCATGCTGCTCGGCGAGCGTCCGGAATTGCTCATTGGTTTCGAGCAGATGCGCTTTCAAGTCTTCTTGCGTGTGATTCTCCATGAAAGAGGATTCTCCTTTATCGAGTGACCACGCCGAGTCTGGTTCTGAATATGAGAGGGAAGAATCTGGCCCGGTGGGTAAGAGTGCATTCTGAATATTCACTCGCGGGGGGTCACCAGCGGCCCACCGCAATCCAAAATTACCATTATTTCAGGCGCATGACAATAGCTCTTTCTGTCGGGAAATCGTAGTACTGGGGGCGCGCAGCCACCGCAACGAAGCCGAGCTTACGGTATAGCGCCTGGGCGGCGACATTGGATTCGCGAACTTCGAGGAAATAGGCCGCGCGGTGTTGAAGCTCGTGTTTCAACAGAATCGTCGCGATTCCCTGCCTGCGATAAGGGGCGGCTACCGCGAGGTTCAGAATTTCGCGTTCCGGTGGCGATTTCTGGTCGCCGCTATAGGTTTGGCGCGAGACCAGAAAACCCGCAATTGCATTTTCCAGCTCGGCTATCAGACATCGATACCGCAGAAAGTCCTCGCGATTCCAGTGTGGGTGTGAGAACGATTGTTGCTCAATTTCGAGCAAGGCCGACAGGTCCTGTGGAGTTGCCTTGCGAACTGCGGGAGTCACTGGATCTTCAGACTCGTAATGTTGCCGGAAGTATGGAATCGATCGTCGGGCTGAGCAGCATAGGCGACAGAGACACGGCGCGCGGGCTGCTGCGGCCCGCACGGCAGGTCTGCTTCCGATGCGTTCGCGAGAAGTAGTTGCGCACTCTCGCCGGTCTTATTTTTTATGGTCAGGCGAGCGTAGCTGCCCAGGCAGTCGACGCGAATCAGCGTCCCTTCGAGCTTTTTCTGCGGGACCACCTGTTCCCAAGGAACAACATTCTCGGGCTTCTTGCCACCGGCTGCGGAATCAAGCGCTTGATTGGCCTTGGCTTCAGCGGCGCTAACGCGGTCGCTTTGCGATCGCTGGGCGCGTTCATCAGCGAGATGAACCGCCTCGCGTTCGTTGCGGCGAGCCTCTTCCGCGGCATCCAGGCGCTCCCGTTCGGAATCGAGCCGAAGCTGGTGGACGCGGTCGCGTTCCTCGGGCGTGGGCGCGGCATCCTCAGCGCGAAGCCAACTACCTTGGGCCGCCGACGCGAGACCTTGCGTGGTTTGGACGTGGGCCAGTTCGATCCAATACTGTGGTGCTCGTGGATCCAGCCGAGTGGCCTGTTTCAGCACCGACATCTTTTCCGCTTGATCAGGAGTGAGTTGCGCTTGCTGGAAGACAGGCTCGGCCCAAAGTGGATTGAGTTGAATCGCTTTTTTTAGGAGAGGAACGGCATCGCCCGGGTCGAGACCCTCGGCAGCCGTGACGTACACGGGAGCGCTCTTGCTGCCTGCGCGGATTGCCCTGTCCAAGAAAGGCTTCGGGTTGTCCTTCTCCAGTTCTGATATGCGAGCGAGACCCTCAAAGCCGAGCGCAGCCGCTGAGCCTCCCGCCTCGACGGCGGACTTATAGGCGGCCTCGGCTGATTTCGGATCGGAGGCGAGTTCGGCATCGGCGAGGTAGACGGCAGCAACGGTAGGATCGACAGAATGTTCTCCGAAATCGCGCTTGGGATCTAAGGGACGTCCCGAGACCGAGACCGGCTGCCAGTTTCCGGACGCGAGATTTGCCGCGGCTTCCTGTTCCAGCGCTTTCGAATCTTTGCCGAACGCGTTTTGCTCGGCGGCGCGAAGGTCACTGCCGCTCTTTAGAGCGGCCAGGAAAATATGGAAGCTTAAGGTGTATTCGAACTTGGTCGCAAACAGCTGCATCCGGGCCCAAGCGAGATCGGGATGCGGCGGAGGGCCACCCCAGGTTACGCGGCTACCATGCGCCTCGAGAGTCCCGAAAAGCTGGCGAAGGCCCGATTCGACCTCTGAAGGCAGGCGAGGGGTGTTGGAATCGAGCAGGATTCCCCCGACTTGGGCTAGCGGAACGCGCTCACCGGGAGGGCAGACCAGCAGATACTGGCCATTTTGCCAAACGAACTCCCCGTTTGGGTTCGTTTTTTCAGCTGAAGTGAGCAGGACTCGAATGGGCCAGACACTGGGCAAATCCTTCGATTCGAGTAAGCCACCTAACACCCAGCGCGCCTGTTCGAGTTGAGTAAGGATGTCACGGGCGGCAGCGGTGTCGCCATCCGTGTCCACGTAGAAGGGACCTATGTTGAGTTCGGTCCACTTGCCGCGTCCGTACGAGATGTACGAAACGAACCCAATCAGGAAAATGAACGAAACGAACCCACGGCGCAGAATAACGGCGGTCTTCCGACTGATAGTTTATCGCGGAAACGGCAGTTCTCGACTAAAGCTGGCGGAGGAAGGCTACGAGATCCTGCTTCTCCTGGGCAGTGAGTCGTGTTTGTAAAACGATGTTGAAAAACTCGACCGTATCTTCGAGGGTGAAACACCGGCCGTCGTGCATATAGGGCGGGCTGTCCTTGATGCCACGAAGGGTAAAGGTCTTCATAGGTCCGTCGCCCGGCTCTTTGTTCAGGAAGCGTTCGAGATGCAGATCATGCATCTGATTATCGAGGTAGATGGGCGGCGGATGGCAGCCAGAGCATTGAGCTTTGCCGAAGAACAGGGTTTCGCCACGGACTTCGCTCGGGGTGGCTTTTGATCTATCGAGGCGGCCGGTTACTGGGTCGAGCTTGGGCGCTGGAGGAAAATCCAGCATGTTTTGCATTTGGGCCATGTGACTCACTTGAATCCGATCGAGGATGTTCATGCCTTTCTTAATTGCGTGAATCTCGTCGCCGTTGAAGTAGGCGGTGCGGTGCTCGAACTCGGTGAAATCTTCGACGGAACGAAGGCTGCGCTTGGAGGAATGAATCTGCTGGTTGAAGACTCCGCGAAGACTGGTGGTATCAAGGCGGAGGCGCCGTTCCTGGGGCCGGACATCCGGGTTCAAGTGAAACGGGCCCGTGGTATGGCCGTTGACGTGACAATCGAAACAGGTGACACCCAAGCTTGGATCGCTGCTTTTGCGGTCATCAGTCGGATTGAATTCTTCCTGGGGAAAGGGCGTGACGAGAAGTCGCAACCCGTCGAGTTGAACGGGAGTCAGAATATCTTTGAACCACCGGTAATAGTTGTTGATGGAGATGACTTCACCGCGGGAGACGTCGCCCAGCTCGGGCCGGCTCGAAAGAAAAATTGCTGGAGGGAATTCAGCAGGAATGCTTCGGGCAAATCGAAATCCACATCAAAGCGTTGAAGCCTGGGGAACATCTGGATTTGCATCGGGGGAAATACCTGGCCACCGTTTGATTGCAGCGGATGGGGCAGGGACGGGTACGGGAAGATATCTCGCGTTTTGATCTCTTCGGCAGGCATTGCGGCAAGCCGTTCCCAAGTGAGGTTTTGGGGAAGTCGCGCTGTGGGGCCTACGACGAGTGGCTTGCCGCGGGGCATCTTGGCCTGAGGATCCAGTTTGGGAGTGAGATTGTAGCGGTGCTCCAGAAGAGTTCTTTGAGCGGCCATAACGGCAGGCTTGTTTGCGATTTCTTTCTGCATGATTTCCTCGGGGCTTTGATTGGGGTGATCCGCGTTGAGCGGATCCCGATAGAAATCGAAGCCGAAAATCTTGCCTTGCTTGGCTGATCTTTGCTCACGGGAGAGGATGGCTGAGCATTGGTGGACTTGAAGATGTCGGAGAGATCATGCTCGTTTTTTTTCTGCTCAGGGCGAGTGATCGGCACGGGAGCGGGTTGTTGGGCCTGCGCGATGGCATCGGGCGATGGCGGTGGGCTCTGCTGGGCCCGCGAAGCGAGAACAAAACAGGTGATCAGAATAGCTGCTGAAACAGCAGAGGCGTTGCGTCCGGGCCGGCGATGAAGCGGATTCATAGACGACCTCTAGATTGGAAAAGGTTAGAGCGCGTTTCAGCGAAGCTAGGCCAGCATTTTTTGTAGGTCTGGTAGATTCCCGAGTATTGCTAGAGTAAACGATCTCATGCGCGGGCGTGGGCGCTTAGGTGCATGTTTACTTCTGCGAGCAGTTGGCTTTTTGAAAGCGGTTTGCGCAGATAAGATGTCCAGACGGACGCGATACTCGTGGCCTCGGGTGCATCGTGAGCCGATAGGGCGACTATGGGGACTCGCAACCTGCCGTGCTCCTGTTCCCACGCACGAATGCGTGATGCAGTCTCGTAGCCATCCATTTTGGGCATCTCGATGTCCAGGAGAATCAGATCGTAGGGTCGGGTGGTGACTTTTTCGATTGCCTCCTCTCCGTTCGATGCAAAATGTAGAACAAAACCCTGATTCTGCAGGTAAGCTTTCAGGAGAAAACGAGTCGGTTCAAAATCATCGACGATCAGGATGGTTGGAGATTTTCGTCGTGGATTTTGCTCCTCCTCTTCGTACGGATTACTAAGGGCCTCCAGCGCTTCGGATAACCGTTCGGTATCTTTCGATTCCGTGGGCGATTCGTCGCGCGCTCTCAGATCTCCCAGTTTTTTTCTCAACTCGGCTTCGAGTAACTTCCGCGGGGTAACATCCTGCGCGACATGCAAGAAGCCGACCACTCGTCCCGTAACATCTTTCAGCGGAGCGACGGAGACCTGCACATTTAAACAAAGGCCGTCATTGCGAGCGTATTGTGTTTCAAATTCGCGAGAGGCATTCTGGAGAGCCCTTTGGCGGGCCGACTTCAGATCGGCTGCTGTATCACTTTCCGGACAGGACCCGGATTTTCCTTGAAGTACGGCGAGGGTCTCGCGACCGATAACCTCCTCCGGGCGATAACCTAAGAGCTTTGTTGCGCCAGCATTAAAAATTGTGATACGCCCGGGCAAGTCTTCGGCGATGATTGAAACCTCGGTTACTGCCCGAAGCACCGTTTCCAGCTTCCAGTTTAGTTCGGTTATTTCGCCGGCGCGCTCGGAAAGCACGCGGCTGGTCTGAGCAAGTCCGGAGGCGAGCCGTCCCAATTCGTCCGTCGATTTATCCAGACTGGTGACCTGCATGCCGTTTGCCACGAGATTGAACGATTCCAACAATTGCGATACTCGGTGGCAAATATTGTGAGACAGCAAAGAAGTTGAGAGCAGGCCACCGAGAACTCCAAGAAACATACTGATGGCGATTACAGTTGTCGAGGCTGCCTGCAAATGTTCGAAGCGATTGGTCCGCATGCTCAGAAGACGAACCTCTTCGTCATCCATGGCTTCTATTTGATCTCTGATTTGCTGATTCAGAGAGTCTGTCTGATCCGATTGGTTGAGTAGAGAACGCAAGTGGGAAGCCCTACTCTCCTGCCGTGGGTTGTCGGAGACAAGAGTTTGAATGTATTGAAGCGTTTGCCTGGAACGATCATGCTCCAAACGTCTGAGCGCCAGGCGAACTTCGAGGCTGTGAGCTACCCAGTTGTGCGCGTCACGTTGTTGAGCAGAGAGCCAGGCGATGAAGCCACAACTGAGAAGCAGTGCCGTGACGGGCGCGAGAACAACGAAACCGGTCTTTACTCGTAGGGGATAATTGCGCCAGTTGAAAAGAGTCGAGAGCATGCAAGTAGTCTCAACTATCTGATCGGCTTTTCGGGGACAGAACCTTAGTCCGTTTGCTGCGCAGCGATCAATCCATTCCGCTTCAGGTTAATGCCGGCTGAGCCAGTTTGATTTTGTTCAGGTAGGTTTCCAGTGCGTTCAATTGCTTCGTCAAAGTTGCGGCATCGGCTTGCTTCGCAGATCTCTCGAGCGCGGCTCCTAAACGGCTCAATTCTTCAAAGCCGAAAGAAGTCCCAGTGCCCTTCAGGTTATGAGCAATGGCTTGCACGGGTGCGAAATCGGAAGCTGCGATGTACGCGGCCAAAAGAGGAAGCTCGTCTTTTCGGCCGGCGAGATATTCCGGGACAAGGTCCTCCAGACCTTCGGGCGAGGTGATCTCGATGGATTCGCGGTCCTCTGCGGGTGTCGCGTACTCTTCTATCGTCTTTATCAGCATTTGTTTCGAGATTGGTTTCGACAAGTGACCATTGCATCCCGCGAAAAGGCTGCTGTCTACGTCTTCCTTCCGGGCGTTTGCAGTGAGAGCAACTATGGGGACCGGCGACAGGTTGCGGTCTCGCTCGATTTCCCGAATTTTGCGTGTGGCTGTGAGGCCATCCATCCCGGGCATTTGCATGTCCATTAAAATCAGATCAAAACGTTCTCTCTCGAACTCTTCTATTGCGCGCCTGCCATCGACAGCGAAGATCAACCGATGCGGGGCGCCCTTCATGTATAGCTGGAGCAGCATGCGATTGTCGGGCGAGTCCTCCGCGATGAGGATCCTCAGCGGGGCATCTCGATAACTTTCGTTAGCAGGGTGCGATTCAGAGGAGTTTGGTTCGATTGAACTGCCAGGCTCGAAGATGGCTGTGAAGCTGAAGGTGCTGCCCTGCCCCAGGGTGCTCGAAACGGTGAGACGTCCGCCCATAAGCTCCACCAGGCGGCGGCTGATGCCCAGGCCCAGTCCGGTTCCGCCATAGCGGCGACTGATTGAAGAATCGGCCTGAGTGAAATCACGAAAGATCGCTGCTAATTTATCCGCGGGTATGCCGATTCCGGTATCGGAGACGGAGAAATCAATGTATCCAGGCTGGGCGGAAGAGTGCTTTCGTGCGTTTAACGTGATTTGCCCTTTATCGGTGAACTTCACGGCGTTTCCCAGGAGATTAATCAGCACTTGTCGGAGGCGCGTTGGATCACCGGTCAGGGCTGTTTCGGTTGTGGGCGCGATTTTGACGCTGAGCTCGATGCTTTTTTCGCAAGCCTTGGGACGGATCACCTCGGCAGCCTGCTCGACGACTTCCTTCAGATTGAATTGGACACGTTCGAGCTCGAGGTGACCAGATTCAATTTTGGAAAGGTCGAGAATGTCGTTGATGAGAGTCATGAGATTAGCTCCGGCACGACGAAAGACTCTCAAGTAGGCGAGTTGATCGGCATCTAGCTGCGATTCGCGCAGGACGTCCGCCAAGCCGAGGATGGCGTTCAATGGGGTGCGAATCTCATGGCTCATGGTGGCCAAGAAGCGATCCTTTTCCCGG
>JAFASD010000133.1 GCA_019244945.1 Acidobacteriaceae bacterium
CAACTTTATTTCGGTGTATTTCACCGGGCTGCCACCTGCCTTGACTAAATCGATCGTCACTTCAGGGATGTGCGTCCCTTTACACGCCGCTTCGTAGAGCTTGGGCGTGGCGCCGTCATGCATCTTGTCAACCTCGAACTCGGAGAACTCAACGGCCTCCGCAGTTCGGCCTCCCGACGTGTTCTGCAACACAGATGGCGGTTGAGTGACAGAATGTCGAAATCCCGTAATAGCCGCCCAATCTTTATGATCTTTGTCGGTGCTATCGCCTTTGATATCCCCGAATTTTGCGAACGCATTGAACATGTATTTCTCCTTCTGTAACAGGCTTACTTTTCCCGAACGTGCGGGTATACGAACCCATTCTTTCCTCGCAACTGGGTTTCCAATCGCGCGACGCGCAGCGTCTTGTCAGATTTATCCTTTGGGCGCGGGCAGCTTCGCGACCAGCCGCAAGGATACGGATAAGGCTTCCAATTGGAAATGGGGGCGGAGAAAAGCGACTGCGTTGTACGCGCCAGGCTTTCCGGCCACTTCCGTCACTTCGATCCGCGCCTCCCGCAACGGATATTTGGCTTTCATATCTTGCGAAGCCATGTCGTCGAGCAGCACGTAATGCGAGATCCACTTATTCAAAAAACTCTCGCATTGATCCCGCGACATGAAACTCCCGATCTTGTCGCGCATCATGGCCTTCAGAAAATGCGCAAATCGAGAGCAGGCCAGGATGTATTGCAATTGTGTCGAGAGCCGCGAGTTCGCATTTGCATCTTCGTCCAAGTACAGCTGTGGCTTCTGCATAGACTGCGCGCCCATGAATACCGCGGTGTCCGTGCCTTTGTAATAACAGAGCGGGATAAACCCGAGTTTGGCTAATTCGTTCTCCCGCCGATCGGTGATGGCGATCTCGGTCGGACATTTTGTCGCGATATCGCCGTCGTCGGTCGTGAACGTATGCGCCGGCAGGCCCTCCACTAAACCTCCGCCCTCGACGCCCCGAATTGCCGCACACCATTCATGCCGGGCAAAAGCATCGGTCAAACGTGAGGCGAAGGCGTAAGCCGCATTGCCCCACAAATACTTGGAGTGGTCACGGCCATCCACGTTCTCTTCGAAATCGAACTCCTCCACCGGAACTGTATCCTTGCCGTAAGGCAGGCGCATCAGTACGTGCGGCATACAAAGACCGACGTAGCGCGAGTCGTCGCTCTTCCGGAACATATTCCACTTCATGTAAGCGTCACTATCAAAAATCTTCTCCAGATCCCGAGGACCTGAGAGTTCGGTGAAGCTCTGGAAATTAAATACCGATGAATTCGCAGCGGCCAGGAATGGTGCATGGGATGTAGCTGCTACGCCGGCCATTTTTTCTAGGAATTCGACATCCTGAGGATGCCGGCCCAACTCGTAATCGCCAACCAAAGCCCCGAAGGGTTTCCCCCCTAACGTGCCGTACTCCTCTTCATAAATCTTCTTAAACAGCTGGCTCTGATCGAACTCAGTTGCTTTGCTGAAATCCTTCAGCAAGTCGTTCTTGCTGACGTTCATCAGCTTGATCTTCAGGTTGGTGGAGGTTTCCGTCTGCTGCACAAAGTAATGCAAACCACGCCAGGAGCCTTCCAGTTTCTGGAACGGCTCCGCATGCATCACCTCGTTGAGCTGCCTGGAAATCAGCGCGTCCAGATCTGCAATGCGGCTATTGATCATCGCCTCAGTGTCTTTCGAGACCGTCATCTGGCCGGTCATCACGTCGCGAACCAGATCGGTAAGCCACGCTTTACCGTGCACTCGTTCTTCAGCCGTTTGGCCGACCCTGCCTTCTTCGGCGATGACATCGAGCAGGCTGCGGTTTTCGAGAACGGCTTCCGAAGTCTGCGGTTCGCTCGCCAGCTTTGTTTCAGTAGCCATTACTTCTCCTTCTCACCATCAACCCGAATTCCCGCTTCCGCGCCCGCCTGCCGCAATTTCTCTTGGTTTTGAACGATGTCTTGCAGCAGATTGTCGAGTTTCTCGTTCCCAATCAGGCTGCTGCGCAAATTCGCGAGACTATTTCTTAGCTCGAGCAAACGCCGCAAAGGAGCAATCTGCTCGGCGATCTTCGCGGGCGCGAAATCGTCCATGCTCCTGAAACGCAGTTCGACATTCAGTTTGGTATCATCCTC
>JAFASD010000212.1 GCA_019244945.1 Acidobacteriaceae bacterium
GGCCCCGCGGGTTTAGGGCCGCCCTGGTTTTATCTTCTTGGTCGCCTTCAGCCTGGGCTGACGGTCAAAACCGCTGATCCGCAAATCCAGATTCTCGCGGAGCATCTAGCAAACGTCTATCGCCCGAATCTGTATCCGGGCAAGTTCACTGCAACCCTGCAGACTTTCGCCGATTCGGCCGTCGGCAAGTTCCGGCGGACTCTGTTCACCTTGCTTGCCGCTGTAGGACTGCTCTTATTAATTGCCTGCGCCAATGTTGCCAATCTACTTCTCGCGCGAGCAAACGTTCGAGAAAGAGAGTTTGCAATCCGCAGTAGTTTGGGCGCGGGGTGGTGGCGAGTGGCGCGGCAACTCTTCGTGGAAAGCGTGGCGCTCGCGTTTCTCGGCGCGGCGGCGGGATGCGTTTTCGCTTGGGGTGCGCTGAAACTCTTGGTCGCCCTGCTTCCCCAGGACATGTTCCCGGATGAGGCCATAATAGGCCTCAATATCCGCGTCCTGATAGCAACCGTGGGTGTCGCGGTGTGTACCGCATTATTTTTCGGACTGGTCCCCATTATCGGGTTGCGCCGTGATACGAGCGACGCGTTGAAAGTAGGCGGTCGCGAGCACAGCGACTCCAGGCGAGGACAACTTCGCAATGCATTCATCGCTTGCGAGGTCGCCATTTCGCTCTTGCTTCTCGCAGGCGCAGGGGTGATGATGCGAAGTTTTCTCAAAGAACGTGCCGTAGCGCTCGGGATCAACCCTCAACATCTGCTGACTGCCGAAATCTTCCTGACCAAAGGGCATCGCACGGTAGAGCAGCAATCTCGTTTCGAACGCGAGTTGGTGGATCAGCTTCGTCAAAAGCCGGGAGTCCTCGATGTGGCCGCCACAACGGATTTCTTGCCCTTCGGTGGGGCTCTCACCGAGTTCGAGGTCCCCGGCAAACTGCCTTCGCAGCAATCCGAAGGACAGTTTGCGCTGATTAATCCAGACCTTTTTCGCGCGCTCCGGGTGCCGCTCCTGGCAGGGCGCAATCTGACTCAGGCGGACCTCACCGGCAAGCACAAAATCGTAGTCGTGAATCAGGCATTTGTAGAAAAATTCTTTCCTGGCGAGGATCCGCTCGGAAAACGGGTTCAGGTGACCACGCTCCTGCATCTGCCGGAGCCTTTGAATGATGCATGGTTTGAAATTGCCGGTGTCGCAGCAAACTTCAAGAACCGCGGCGTGCGTCAACCCGTTCTACCGGAAGCATACGTTCCCTACACGGTTTCAGGTTTGGGAGGGTTCTGCCTCATCATGCGAACCGTGGGTGACCCTCAAGCTCTAGCAAAGCAAGTGGAGGGCGTCGCTCTCACTTTGGACGCGAGCACGGTGGTTAGACACATGCGCACCATGGAAGAAGGTCTCGAAAATCAGGAGTACGCGAAACCGCGATTCGTGTTGGAAATTTTCGCTGTCTTTGCGTCCCTCGGACTCCTTCTAGTCAGCGCCGGACTTTACAGCATACTGTCCTACACGGTTTCACAGCGAAAGCGCGAAATGGGCATTCGCCTCGCGCTGGGCGCGACGCCCTCAGACGTGCAAGCGCTCGTAATACGGACCGGAATGCGATTTGTACTCATTGGCATTGGGATCGGGTTACTCGCATCACTCGTTTGCCTGCGCTTTCTCGAGAGCCAGATTTGGGGCGTGACTACTCACGATCCCGTAACCCTGGCTGTGGTCGTGGCCCTTCTCATACTCGTCGGGATAGCGGCTTGCTATATCCCATCACTTACCGCGACGCGAGTGGATCCGGCGCTCACGCTGCGAGCCGAATAATGGGCAGATCCCGTTCTCATCTGTATGACCACCCCGCCGCGTGAGTCACGCGCACCCCTCACTTTTTCTCCTCAACGCCTTCAGCACCTTACCGTCAAAATTCGCGCCAGGCGCTCCAGTCGCTTTTTCCGCCATGCTAACTTCCGACCGGGCAATTACGCCCCAAAACGCCCAAGCATTCCGGAGGTTTTTCACAAATGACATCCCGCCAGGCTCGAAGAGAACGTCGCGCCGCCGAGCGCAAAGCCAAAAAGGTCGCCCGCAAAGCCGACCTCCACGCGACAGCAGAATCAGCCGCACCTGCACGGGTGCTACCCACCCTGACCGTGCCGCGAACTCCCCCGCGCCCAAAATCCATCAATCCGGAACTGCTCGATGAATTTACGCCCGAATTCCTCGCCTACGCCAATTCCACGCTCGAACGCATCGAAGCCAGTGTTGCGGCGAAAATGCAAAACGCCTCCTCATCTCGGCACAATGGCTTCGTTTCGCAAGACGCATCTATGCCTGCACAACCTCTCGCGCAAGAGACGAAGCAAGCCAAGACTCGAAGAGAGGTTAACCGCGCCAACGCCCAATTCTCCACCGGCCCCCGCACCCCCACGGGCAAGTGCAATTCGTCTCGCAATTCCTTAAAGCACGGCCTCGCCTCAGGCACGCTCATCATCCCAAGCGAGGACCCTGCCGCTTTCGAATCGCTCCTCGAATCCCTTCTGGCCGACCACCAGCCCGCCAATACCACCGAAGAACTGCTCGTCCACCAGATGGCCCAATCCTTCTGGCTGGGCCAACGCGCCCTCCGCTTCCAAAACGACTGCTTCACCGACGATGGCGTCGACGAAAAACGGTTGGCTTTGTTTTTGCGATACCAAACTACCCACGAGCGAGCCTTCCACAAAGCCCTCAGCGCACTGCTTCG
>JAFASD010000282.1 GCA_019244945.1 Acidobacteriaceae bacterium
CGTGGCTCTCGCCTGGTGTTGGTTGTTTGTTCCGCTCGGTCTTCTGTTTTCATGGGGGCTGGTCCAATTGAATGCTCATGTATCTGTTGATCCAGCGAGCACGCGTGAGGCTCTTCTAAAATTGGCTGCTTTCGTCCTTTTGTTCTTCTTGACGGCACAACTATTTCAGGGCGCGCCGGCAAGCGCCTGGGAACACCTCGGACTCTTGGTGGTTCTGTTTGCAGCGCTCTTGGCGATATACGCAATCCTCCAGGCGTATTCAAACCCGGGGCTGATCTATTGGATCGTGAAGTCCCGCAATAAAGATCTCAGAGGGCCTTACGTGAACCGGGATCACTATGCCGGGCTGATGGAGATGCTCATACCCATCGCAGCTTGCTACTGCTTCTCTAAGAAGAGATCCATGGCGCTCTCATTATGCTTCGGGGTTGTTATTGCGATCGTTTCACTGCTGCTTACAGGATCTAGAGGCGGTCTCGTGGCGTTGATGACGGAACTGATCCTGCTTGCAGTTATTATCGTCACCTGCGTCAAAGGCATCGAGAAAGCCTCGCTGGCTTGGGCCACAGGGGCAGCGATTGTTGCCGCTGTAGGAGTATTTTTCGTGCTTGCGCCGCGAGGCGTTCCTGCGAGGCTGGCGAGCATTCTCCGGGTTAATGATCCAGGCGTTGTTCCTTACCGACGCGAAGTGTACGCAGATACCTTGCGAATTTTTCGAGATCACCTGGCTGCGGGCACCGGGCTCGGTACATTTGAGGCCATTTATCCGCAGTATCAGAGCTTTCCGAGCGACTTCAATTGGGACCACGCTCATAACGATTATGCGGAGTACCTGGCGGAAGCCGGTCTGCCCGGAGCAGTGCTTCTTCTGGCAGCTCTGCCGATCTTTTTCTACAAAACTTTCTGGAGCGGTCTTCGTGAGCGGCTGCAGACTACCGCCGGTTGGATTCAGGTGGGAGCGACGTTGAGCTGCTGCGGGCTTTTAGTGCATAGTTTTTTTGATTTCAATCTTCACATACCTGCGAATGCGAGTTGGTTTTCAGTTTGCGCAGCGCTGGCCTGCGTGGACCGCCGGGTTCGCGAAACTACAAATTTGCAATAGGAGAATGATGACAACAACATCCTCAATTAATTGGTCGGAAAAAACCGTTTTGATCACCGGGGGAACTGGAAGCTTTGGAAGAAAACTCTCCGAGGTTCTGCTGCGCGAGTACCGGCCGAAGAAACTCATCATCTTTAGTCGGGATGAGCTGAAGCAGCATCAGATGCGGATGAAGGGTTACGACCTTCCAAACGTGAGATTCTTCATCGGCGACGTTCGAGATGAGGAGCGGCTTCGCCGTGCTTTCTACGATGTCGACATCGTGGTTCACGCAGCAGCGCTAAAACAGATACCCGTGGCGGAATACAATCCGTTCGAAGCGATCAAAACGAATGTGCTCGGCGCGGCGAACGTAATCAGCGCGGCAATTGATTTAGGCGTGAATAAAGTTATTGCGCTGAGCACCGACAAGGCCGCGAATCCGATTAATCTCTACGGGGCAACCAAGCTTTGTTCGGACAAACTGTTCATCGCCGGCAATGCTTATTCGGGCGATAGGCCGACCCGCTTCAGCGTAGTCCGCTATGGAAACGTATTGGGGAGCCGCGGCAGCGTGGTGCCGTTCTTCTTGACGGAGCGCTCCCGGGGGATTCTTCCGATCACTGATCCGAGGATGACCCGGTTCTGGATCACACTGGACCAGGGTGTTCGATTTGTGATCGCCTGCCTCGAGAGAATGCACGGCGGTGAAACGTTCGTGCCGAAACTGCCGAGCATGCGGATCCTCGATTTGGCGGAAGCGATCGCGCCGGGCTGTCCGACCAAAGTCGTGGGGATCAGGCCGGGTGAAAAGTTGCATGAAGTGATGATCCCGAGCGATGTCTCGCGCCACACCATTGAATTCCAGACTTACTACATGATTCAGCCCAACTTTCATTGGTGGGACAGCAATAACGGGCATGGAGGAAAGCCGTGCCCCGATGGTTTCGAATACAGCAGCGACTCCAACGATCACTGGCTTACCACGGGAGAAATGGTGGAAATGGTCAGCAGCCTCAAGCTGGATGCGGACGAGGCGCCTGCCCAGTGACATCTATGCTTCCTTACGGCCACCAATGGATCGAGGAGGACGACATTGAGGCGGTCGTCAAGGTCTTGCGGTCCGATTGGCTGACTACCGGGCCCGCTGTCGAGGAGTTTGAGGCAGCGCTTGCTGAGAAGGTCGGCGCCCGCTATGCCGTAGCGGTGGCAAATGGAACTGCGGCGCTGCACCTGGCGTGTCTCGCAGCAGGCCTTGGGCCGGGCGACTCACTCATTTCGTCGCCGAATACCTTTGCGGCGTCCACAAACGCCGCTTTATACTGCGGGGCTCGCCCGGCGTTTGTGGATATCAACGAGCGAACCTACAATATGGATCCAGATGCGCTGGATCGCTTTCTCGGCCATCACACAGGGGAGAGCAAGCCGAAAGCTGTGGTGCCTGTTCACTTCTCCGGACAACCGTGCGATATGGAGAGAATTGCATCGATCGCGCGGCGAGCGGACCTGGTGATTATTGAGGACGCGTGCCACGCCTTGGGCGCCAAATGGCGCGATTCCCAGGGGCAATGGCAAAAGAGCGGGAGTTGTTCGCACTGCGATATGACTGCGTTCAGCTTTCACCCGGTGAAACACATCACCACAGCGGAAGGCGGCGTGATTACGACCAACCGTAGCGATTTGTACGAGAAGCTCAAACGGCTTCGGAACCACGGATTGGTCAGAGACCCAGCGCATCTACAAAACGGTCACGGCGCCTGGTATTACGAAATGCAGGATTTGGGATTCAATTACCGCCTGAGCGATCTCCAGTGTGCGTTAGGAACGAGCCAATTAAAGAAACTGGATTCCTGGGTAGCCCGCCGCCGCGAGATTGCTGCGGCTTACGATCATCTGCTGGGTGATGTCGACGGGGTGGTCATTCCCTATCAGAAAGAGAATACGTATTCGTCCTATCACCTTTATGTAATCCAAGTAGAGTCGCGACGCAAAGTATTCGAAACTTTGAGGGGAAAGGGCATTGGAGTCCAAGTCCACTTCTTTCCAGTCCACTTGCATCCTTTTTACCGGAATCACTTCGGTTTCAGACCTGGTGATTTTCCAATCGCAGAAGCATATTACGAGCACGCGATCTCGCTTCCCGTTTTCCCGCAGATGTCGGATGACGATGTGCATCGGGTGATTCGCGAAGTAAAAGCCGCGGCGCGTAACGCATGAAGATGTTTGTCATAGGTTGCGGCTCGATCGGACGCCGCCACACGGCAAATCTTCGAAAACTAGGGGTCGATGACATCGTAGTCTTTGATCCGGACCGCGAGCGGGCTGAAGCGCTGGCGCGGGATTGCGGAGCTTTGGCAGTCGAGAGCATCGAGCAGGGCTACGACAAGAAGCCGCGGGCGGTACTGGTATGCGCGCCCACTAGCATGCACTTGGATCTGGCGAGCGAAGCAATACAACACGGCTGCCATGTATTCCTTGAAAAGCCGCTGGCACACGCTTTGGACGGCGTAAGCGATTTCATCGAAAGCATTCGAGCCAGGAACAAAGTTGTGCTGGTTGGCTACAACCTGCGCTTTGATCCGCTATTGCGGCGAGTTCATCAGATGCTCGACGCGGGATGCATCA
>JAFASD010000298.1 GCA_019244945.1 Acidobacteriaceae bacterium
CGAAGCAGTCCCGTCTGCATATCACGCGTACGTTCGTCTATGTAATTCCGAAGTTCGTGGATATGAAACTGCATTTGATCGCTAAAATGCTGCTTCAGATCCTGCTCCAGCGTCTTGAGATCTGCCTTTGTGGCGAAATTGTTTTCGGCCATAACGAGGTCTTCTATATCTTATCGAGGATGTGATACTTCCCATTTCGAAATCGCAGGTGTGCCCTGAAGTCTCCCCAGTGACAACCAATGGTACAACGGGATCACGTGCCGCGCTTCGAGGTCAAAACAAAGCATCACGCCTATCAAAATGTAGTGCAGCGAGGCATTCTCCGCGATTTCTTCGAGTTCCTTCCAGCAACCGCCGGTAAGCTCTTTGTCGTAACGACAAAGGACGTTTGGGATCTGCACGGATCGCGCATCCAGAACGCATTGGATCAGCACGATTCCCAAATTTTGTTCTTCCCACAAGGGGAACAGAACAAGCGGCTTAGCTGCCTGGAAGAACTGGCCGAACAAATGGTCGCGCACGGGGCCGATCGCACCAGCATCGTCATCGGATTCGGCGGCGGCATCGTCACCGACGTGAGCGGCTTTCTCGCGGCTATTTTCATGCGAGGCGTCCCTGTGCTCCAAATCCCAACCACGCTGCTGGCGCAAGTAGATGCCGCGATAGGCGGCAAAACAGGAGTGAATCTGGCAAGCGGGAAGAATCTCATCGGCAGTTTTCATCAACCGCTCGCCGTCTTGATCGATCCCGAAGTTCTCTCGACGCTCTCGGATCGCGAGTATCGCGCCGGATTGTTCGAAGTACTGAAGTGCGGTATCATCCGCGATGCCGCGCTTTTCGAACTACTCGAAGATCGCGCGCCGGACGTACTCGACCGCAATCCCCAGGTGCTGGATCAATTGATCGCCGCTGCGGTAAGAATCAAAGCGGAAGTCGTCTCGACAGATGAGCGCGAAACCGACCTTCGAAGAATTTTGAATTTCGGACACACCATCGGCCACGCCATCGAAGCAGTGACGGAATACGTCCGCTTCCTCCATGGAGAAGCAGTCGCCTGGGGAATGCTCTGCGCCACACGATTGGCGGAGCTGCTCGCGATTTTGAACCGTACCGAAGCCGCCCGAATAAAAAACACCGTCCTCCGTTACGGACCTCTCCCAGTCGCGCAAGATCTCGATCCGGATTGCCTCATCAGCAGACTTGCCAGCGATAAAAAGACGCTCCAAGGCAAAGTGCATTTCGTACTGCCGTCGTCCATTGGGCAAGTCAAAATCGTTTCCGGCATAGACCAATCGTTGATCCGTCAAGCCATCATGGATTCCTTCCAGTGATTTCGGCGACCGGCACAACGCCTCCGGGCGCCTCAAACGAAGAACAAGCCGCGCGTTGGGTCCAGCGAATGTTCGCGGCCATCGCACCCCGGTATGATTTTCTCAATCACCTGCTTTCCTTCAACATCGACCGCTTCTGGCGCAAAGCCCTCATCGAGCGCCTCACAACAGTTTTGCAGCGTCCCCGTGCCAAAGTGCTCGATTTATGCTGCGGAACCGGCGATGTGCTCTTGGATATGCAAAAAGTTGCAAGCAACCCGGTGCTCGGCGCGGATTTTTGCCATCCCATGCTCGTCGAAGCGCGCGCTAAAGCGTCTCACAAGGGCTATCCAGCACAATTGTTCGAAGCCGACGCTCTTCAGCTTCCCCTCTCCGACAGCACGCTCGATGCAATTTCAATCGCCTTTGGCTTTCGAAACCTAGCCAATTACAGCGCCGGACTGCTCGAATTACATCGAGTCCTGAAGCAGGACGGAGTTCTCGCAATCCTCGAATTCTCGCATCCCACGGCGTGGTTCATGCGACTCACTTACGGCTTCTATTCCGAAATGATGCTTCCCGCCATCGGCGCTCTGATCTCCGGTTCGCGAGAGGCCTATGCTTATTTGCCGGATTCTATCCGCAAGTTTCCGCAACCCGAAGAGCTTGGAAAAATGATGGAGGCCGCCGGCTTCACAGAAACAACATTCGAGATGTTAACCGGCGGTATCGCCGCATTGCATATTGGCAAGAAAGTCGACCGCGCTTAGGGTCACGAACGAATAGCTACCCTGCCGCTGCATTCCCAGGCCTGCGATTAATTTCATCTCTCAGCCCTAAATTCCGCACCAGTCGCAGCAAGTAATTCGGATGCAGTCCCAAAACCCGCGCGGCCTGCTTATAATCGCCGTTACCTTGGACGTAAGCATCCAAAATCGCCTCGCGCTTGGCCTGCCCGACTGAGTGATGATACTTAGCTGCCGTATCGCGAGGCGCGGCTTCCAGCAGCGTCTCCGGCAAATCCTCCGGCAATACCCATTCAGAAACTCCAAGCACGACCGCTCGCTCCATCGCGTTTTCCAATTCGCGCACATTGCCGGGCCACGAATACTGCATAATCATCTCCTCGGCTTCGGGCGAAAGCCCCTGAACCTGCCGCTTGCATCGCTCAGCGGAACGCTGCAGAAAATATTGCGCAAGCAGCGGAATGTCTTCCTTTCGATCGCGCAGAGGAGGAGAGTCGAGAGTCACCACATTCAAACGGTGATACAGGTCGTCTCGAAATCTTCCTTCGCGCACGTCTTCGAACAGATCGCGATTGGTGGCAGCGATCACTCGGATATCCAGAGAATGCGCGTGGGTTCCACCGACCCGCTCAAACTCGCGCTGCTGAAGCACTCGCAGCAGCTTGGCTTGCAGTCCGGGCGCCAGCTCGCCCACTTCATCCAAGAAAATGGTCCCGCCTTGCGCCAGCTCGAATCTTCCCTTTTTCAGCGAGATCGCTCCCGTGAACGCACCCTTCTCATGCCCGAAAAGCTCGCTTTCAAAGAGCGTTTCACTCAAAGCCGCGCAATTGACGGCAATAAACGGCCGCTCCCGCCGTGCGCTCTTCTGATGAAGCGCGCGCGCGATCAGCTCTTTCCCAGTCCCGCTCTCTCCCGTGATCAACACGGTCGTGTCCCGTGGCGCCACGCGATCCACCAGCTCCAAAAGCCGCCGGATAATCGGACTGTTCCCAACAATGCCGGTATTGATCGCGATCTGCTCTTGGAGCAGCGCGTTCTCCGCTTTCAAAGTTTCAATTTCCTGATTTGCTTCAAACCCGATCGAAGCAAGCGACGCAACCGCCGTCAGAGTTTCTAAATGAGCAGTCAAACGGCCGGCCCGGTCGCGTGTTTGCACAATGAGTGCCCCTCCCAAAACGCCCGAAAGATACAGCGGCACCCCCGCCATGCCACTCTCCGGATCTTCGAAAGCTCCTTCTTCGCAAACCCGCGAAAGAGCAGGGCCGAACTCTGACTTGAATTGAGACGCGCGCTCGCGATAGCGGCTCAGCAGCTCAGAACAGGAACCGCCTAGCAGCAACACGCCTTCTTCCACCGGAATCAAGTCCGATACCAGGCTGAGGATCTGATTCTGCAACAATCGGCTCTGCCCGTTTCCCAGCGTGGCAGCCAATGCCCGGAACAGAAATACGAGAGAGCACGCAGCGAGCAAAACGGGTTTAACCTCTTCCGCAGGTGGCGCCGCTGAACTGTCCGCGCCCGCCTCCGCAGACCGGAACATCAAAATACTTTTCCCGATGCCGATCTGATCCCGGTCTTCCAGCCACCGCTCCGCCGAGCGCATGCCGTTCACGTAAGTGCCCAGCGAGCTCCGCAGGTCCGCAATTAGGAAACGGTCGCCTTGCTGCCGGATTTGACAGTGACGCCACCCCACTTCAGGCTCGTTCAGGACCACGTTCGAATTCGGCGCGCGTCCAATGAAAATTTCACCCTTGGGCAGCGCGTAGCGCGTTCCGGCCAACGGCCCATTGACGACAATTAGCTCCGCGCTCATGGTAGGGAGGTCTCGGCCTAGCTGAAATTTTAAGCGATCAGCGATCCAGAGTTACGAATTCCTGCGGATTGGTGACGCTGTGGGCCTCTTCGTTACACCCGTCCAGATCAAGAAAGCGAGTATCCAATAATCTTCCAGTTTCCACCTTCCCCATCGCGGCAAGCAGCGTCTCCTTCAGAAAAGGATGGTCCTTTTCCAATTCGGCCAGCACGTCCCGCAGGCTGCGGCGCACCGTTCCGGTCTTCTGCGAACAACCGCATGGGATGACCGGCGCCCCCAGGCTGTGCGCGAACGCCCGCGTCAAATCCTCGGTGACATAGACCAGCGGCCGGATGAGCCGAAATTCGCGCTTGCTCGACCAGGTGCTCGCCGGCAAAGCGCTGATTCGCCCGGTGAACATGGCATTCCGAAGAAACGATTCACAAAAATCATCCGCCGTATGCCCGAAAGCGATAACATTCGCGCCAAGTTTCCGGGCAACCTCATACACCGCCCGCCGCCGGAATCGACTACACAGATCACACCCGTGATCCGGCTGCTCCGTCAAAAGCTTAACCGAGGGCCGGTCTTCGACATAGGTCCAATCCACCCCACGCTCCCGCAGATACGCGCCCACCGGCTCAATCGGCCGCAAGAATTTTCCCTGCTCGATCGTAAATGCGCACACTGTGAAATGAATGGGCGCGCGCTTCTGTAAAAGCAATAGCGCTTCGAGCAGCGTCAACGAATCCTTCCCCCCCGAAACGCCAACCGCCACGCGATCCCCCTCCCGAATCATGCGAAAACGGGCAATCGCCTCGCCGACACGCCGAAGAATCGTCTTTTCCAGATCCACTATCTTTCACGATATCGGATCGAAAAAGCCGCTAGCAGGATTCAGTAATCCGCCATAGCTTTGTTCTCGAAACCTGATAGGGAAGAGTAGTTTTCGACGGGTAAATCGGGAACGTAGGACCGGCTGATACCTTATCATGCGAACATCCACTACGCGTTGGGCAAAATTCGCGTGGCAAGGCCGGGTAGCTCGATAGCTGACACCCGACGCGAGCTTCAGTGTATTCAGCCCCCCGTTTCACGAAAACCCAAAGGAGACACTTTGCCCGGACAATATCAAAACCCTGTTCACAAAGAGTATTTCGCGGATCCATTCGTTTGGAAGCACGACGGTGAATACTACGCGGTCGGAGGGGGGATCTCCGAAGGGGAGCCGCGCGTGTTTTCGGTCCTTCAGTCTGACGACCTGGTGGATTGGAGAAAGCAAGGAAGAGCTCTCGCGGCACTCGCTCCCGAGTACGGAACAGCATACTGGGCGCCTGAAATTGCATTCTGCGGAACCCAATTTTGGATGTATTATTCCGTGGGTTTTGGTGATAAATGGCACCATCTTCGCGTTGCCGTCAGTGCTGCCCCGGGCGGCCCGTATGTAGATACGGGAACGCGGCTCACCGATCCATTTACCTGTCCTTTCGCGATTGATCCCTCTCCGTTTCAGGACGAGGATGGAACTTGGTATCTCTTTTACGCTCGCGATTTTCTCCATTCGAATGACGGTGCTCGCCCCGGAACAGGAATCGTAGTGGACCGGCTCATCGCGCCTAAGAAGCTCGCGGGAGAAACTCGATGTGTAGCTCGTCCACAATACGATTGGCAGCGATTCATGAAAAATCGCGTCATGTACGGGGCAGTCTTCGATTGGCACACCATGGAAGGCCCTTGCGTTCGCAAGCGCAACGGAAGATATTGGTGTCTATATAGCGGCGGCCGCTGGGAAAATAACACTTATGGTCTCGATTACGTTGTGGGGGATAACGTTCTTGGACCCTATGTGCCATGCGGCGATGATTCTGCGGGCCCACGCCTGTCACGCACTATTCCCGGTAAAGTAATCGGCCCAGGACACAAGTCCATCGTGATCGGACCTGGAAGTAGTACGGAGTATTTGGTCTATCACGCTTGGGATGTAGGCATGAGCAGCCGGAAAATGTGTATCGATCCGATTGATTGGACTCCCGAGGGGCCGAAAACCCCCGGCCCCACTCATACGCCTCAACCGCTTCGCTGATTGAGGGTTGTGAACGCCGCTAAAAAGTGATTAACTGTTTTGACTAGGCGTATGTCATACACAGACGAAGAGTGGCTCCAACTCGATACATGGTTCGAGGAGATGCGCTCAGAAGGGCATTTGGATCGGGTTCAAGCGCGGCTGGATTTGTTGGACCCGAGTGATCCATTTACGAGTTATCAGCGCGGCCGCTTCTTTGGATCGGAAAGATACGCGCTCTCCGATTTCTCGGTGTTCTCGATCAAGCCATAGGTTGTGCCGAGGAGGCGGTCAAGGAGCTTTCCGACAGTCCCGGCGTATTCACCGAGATCGGGAGCATTCGGCTGGAGCGCAATGAATGGGAGAAAGCTGACGATGCATTCCAGCGTGCGATCGATCTTATGCCCCAGTGGACTCCCATGCATTTCAGCAGGGTTGATCTGATGTTAAGGCAGGACCGCTCGGATCGGGCTCTGGATCTTCTCCAATCTCTCCGGCAGGACCATCCCACCGACCCCGCTGTGGTAGAGCAACTTGGATGGTTGTGTCTGCGAAGACATGACTGGCCGTCTGCCAAAGGTTATTTTCGAGATTTGTACAAAATGGATGGAGCGGCGCCGTATGCTCTTCTCGGGCTTGCCTCGATCTACTTTGACGAAGGCAGTTACGCTGAGGCCGAGAGAACCTTTCGCTCCCTGCTCCGGGACAACGATCATGAACCGCGCATCCGTGCGAATCTCGCTCTGCGCTAGCTGCGCAGGGCGGCGATCTTTTGAATTCGAGTGAAGTTCATGCCAGGCAAGCTTTACGAACAGATCCTTCGAATGCGCGCGCGCTTACGTGCTTGGGAGTAATCGCTTTCAAACGAGACGCGTATCGCGACGCACAAGACTATTTTCACAGGGCGGAGGATGCGAGCAGGGGAGAAGAAGGTGCGGTGGACCTGGCTTCGCTCTTTGCCTACACAGGGCAGTATGAGAGAGCGAAAACCAAGCTGACCAGAGTATTAGCGCAACGTCCAGATGATCTCCGTGCGCAGGTAGAGTATGGACAAGTCCTGATCGCACTCAAGCAGAGCAACGAAGGGCTCGCGTACTTGAGGGCAGCAGTCGCTGCCGCACCCTACCACGCATTTGCTCAGCAAGCGCTTGCGTCCGCGTTGCTCACTGTAGGCGAATTGGGAGAAGCCGAAAAGACAGCTCGCAGCGCACTCAAGTGGGTCTCTTCCCGGTATGCGGCTGGGCTGGAATTGACTCTCTCACGAATACTGACCGCACTCGGAGACAAGACTGAACGCAAGGAATATCACGAAGATGCGCTCAAAGCGGCACTGCGTTCGCTAAAAGGTAATGTGGCTTCGTCAGGCGGGCAGGATACCCGCGACCCAGAGGCGCTATTGCAGGTCGGCATAGCTTATACGCGTGTCAAAGACTACGTCGAAGCGCGGCGACACTTTAATCAGTGTCGCGCGATCGCTCCGGATCACTACTTGGCTGAACGTTACAGTGCCTTGTTATCAACCGTTACAACAGGCTCCATTCTGCAAGACAGAAGAGCCGCGCGGCAATACTTTTTTATTGTTTCAGGTTTGGCTTTCGTCATGAGTATTGTTGCTCTGGTGTTTCGCTGGCATTCAAAAATCGGGGAGCCAACTACGGTCGCATTACTGACGTTGTCGATTGGAATGGGTATTCTGGCGCCCCTCTTACCCCAACTCGCCAAACTGGAGTTGCCAGGGGGAATGAAAGCCGAGCTGCAGGCCAGCAAAGAAACGCTGATCCCTGGTATTGCCGCTTCTATTCCTGTGAATACCGTGCTCGACGTCAATCTTGGAGAAATTGTACCCACAATGCCGATTTCTGGCTTATCCGGTAGTCTGTGACTCTGCCTATCCGATATCGATGTCGACCCACTCGCATTGCAAGTGCGCACCGCGTTTATGAATCGGTGTTGGGTTACTGAAATTGCGGTATCCGACTGCCCTAACTCCATGTACCGGTTGCACCCGAGCGGCCCGGTTAAACAATTTACAAATCTGAGCTTGACTAACAGCCAGCCCGGGTTGGAATCCTGGTACTGGTTCCGTCCCTTTGGACGGCGAAGTAGGGTAGCCTAAGGAATTGCCCTTTGTGAAATGACCGGGTGTTCGAACTTCGCCACTCAAAGATGAACCGGATTACAACGCAAAGCATCTTTACTTCCGCCTCCTCTTCTCCGTTCTCCTGGCGCAGCTATCTTACCAGCGGCCTGGTGCATGCCCTATTGATCGCACTCGTACTGTCAATCACGTTCCCGACGATCCAGGAAGTCACCAAGCGCCGGGAAAGTGTAACCCTGATTTCACCGCAGCTACCCACATACCGCTCTAAACCGCTCCCGCAACCTCGGACTCGTCCTCAGCTCGTGCTTCCAAAAACGCCTGCACCGAAACCGATCGTTCAAGTCAGACCTCAGCTTTCCAAGCCGCCCGAGATAGAACCGCCGCTCCCGGAGACCCGCCCGCAAAAGGATATGGCCCTGAACGCCCCCGTCCAGCCGCCTCCAGAGCCCAAAGTGAACGTTCCAAAACCCGAAATCCACACAGGCGCTTTCGAGACCGGCGAGCTTGCAAAAGGGCCTGAGGGGCCAAAGCCCCTGAAAATTGGCGGCTTTGGTGACCCGCGCGGTCTTCCGGACTCCCCGACTGCGCACGCCCCCTCTCTGATCGCCAAGGTCGGTTCTTTTGACTTGCCTGCGGGCGATGGAAAAGGGGGCGGCAATGGCACGGGGCAGACCGGCGTGCGGCAGACCTCGTTCGGCTCTATTGGAGGCGCAGGCACACCAGCGCAATCCTCCGGAACCGGCGGATCTGTTCACACCGGAGGCTTTGCCGATTCCTTCGCAGTTGCTTCGGCCCATCATGGGCCCGTGTCAGTCGCGAAACCGATCACCACGCCCGTTGAGATTCTGTTCAAACCGAAGCCTGTCTACAGCGACGAAGCCCGCAGCCTGAAATTAGAAGGACGCGTTTCGCTCGAGGTCGTATTTCTCGCGAATGGCTCCATTCGCATTGTCGGAGTTCTGCATGGACTCGGACACGGATTGGACCAGGCGGCCGAAAC
>JAFASD010000039.1 GCA_019244945.1 Acidobacteriaceae bacterium
CAATACTCGTTCTTTTTTGTAAGAACAAAATCGAGTGTCTGATTTGCGTGATTCTGGCGGTAAAACTCAGTAACGCTCGGGTTCGCGTCCTGTTTATAGTTACGAAATTCTTCTTGCGATTTTCCTTCGCGGTAGCGTAGGGCAACAAAATCGTCCCATTCATCGAGATTCTTCATTTGGCGACTCCGTCTTCTCATGATGCGCACGGGGGCATTCGGGGCGCAACAGATCACTATTGACAATTCACGGCGCTGGGTGCTATTTTTACAGCAGGATGCTACATTTGCAGCATAGGCTTAGTCGACGTGAACGTGAGATCTTAGACATTCTGTATCGGCACAATCGCGCTACGGCGGCGGAAATTCACAAGAGCATGATCGATCCGCCTAGCTATTCAGCAGTTCGGGCAATGTTGCGCGTTTTGGAAGAAAAAAAACATATCCGGCACGAAGAGAAGGATCTGCGTTACGTTTACATTCCGACGGTACCGCGGGAAAAGGCCCGGCGTTCGGCAATCGCTCACGTGCGCGATACTTTTTTCGATGGGTCGGCGGAGCAGGCCGTGGCGACATTGCTGGACGTATCGTCAAGAGATCTCTCTCCCGAGGATTTCGATCGTCTCGCGGCGCTTATAGAGAAGGCCCGGAAAGAAGGCCGCTGATGGGATGGTCTGTTTGGATTGACTTGTTCATTCGGTCGGCGATTCTCCTGGCGGGAGGCGAGGCACTGCGGCGCATCTCCTGCCGCGCGACAGCGGACGGTCGCCACAAACTGGTTCTGCTGGTTTTCGCGTTTCTCGCCATGCTTCCGTTGTCGACGGCTCTGATGCCTGCTCTCCAAATCCCGCTTTGGTTTTCGCATTCGGGCACCGGAACGGTGTCCGAGAATACGGCCACGTTCCTGACGACAGGTGTCGAAAAGGACATGCCTCGGTCGCCGATTGAGAATTGGCTGTTTGTGATCTGGCTGAGCGGCTTACTCATGGTGATGACATCGTTGGGCGCGGGCCGTTTGTTTTTGTGGCGCGTGTCCCGAAGGGCTCTCCCTGTTCGCGATGCGAGGTGGAGAAGCCTCCTTTCGGAAATCTGCTCGCAAAACAGCTTGAATAAAGAACCTCAGTTGCTTGCCCTCTCAGGCTTGAGGATGCCCCTCGCCTTCGGGGCTCGCCGGGGGACGATTCTCCTGCCAGGCGACTGCGCCGAATGGAGCGATCTTCGAAAGCGCGTGGTATTGCTTCACGAATTGGCGCACGTGCAGCGCAGGGACATAGCCGCGCAGTTTTTTGCAAACATGATATCGGCCGTATGGTGGTTTCAGCCGCTGGTCTGGATGGCTCGGCGTACCTTGCGCCGTGAGAGTGAACAGGCCTGCGACGCACAGGCGATTGCGCGAGGCGTGAGGCCTTCCGATTACGCGGCGGAGCTCATCGAGATCGCGCGATGTGCGGGGTCCGGGGGTTTATGGTCGCGCGCTGCCATGAGCATGGCCCGGTCCCGTGATCTAGAAGGCAGACTCATTCGCGTTCTCAACGCGAGTTCTCCCCGCCCCGAATCGAGCTTATCTTACGCCGTCGCAACGCTTGCTGCCATCGCGCTGACAGCATCGGCATTGACCTTGTCTTCTGAACAGAAAATTCCCCAACCAGGAGGTTTAGTTATGAAAAGAACTTTGATTTCGGGCTTGGTGGCATCCGTGGGCCTTTCCGCGGCTACCATTACAGGCTCTGTTTTTGACCCAAGCGGCGCGTCGGTCCCTGACGCGAAAGTGCTGCTTTACAATCCCGATACTTCGATGAAACGGGAGTCCGCGTCGGCTTTGAATGGAAAATTTGCGTTTGACGCCTTGCCCGCCGGTCAATATATCTTACGCGTCGAGAAGTCGGGATTCGCTCTGTTGCTGCGCGAGTTTACGCTTCAGCCGGATTCGAACGTGGAACGCAGCTTCAACATGCAGGTCGGATCCGGTCAAGAGGAGGTAAACGTGGAGGCGAAGGGTGAGCCCGCCGAGGCGTCCCCCTCGACTGAGCCGAAACCCACTCGCGTTGGCGGGAGCGTCATGCAATCTAAGTTGGTAACCAGGGTTAACCCTGTTTACCCGGCCACGGCCAAGGCGGCTGGGATTCAGGGAACTGTGCTCCTCGAGACGGTGATTTTGAAAGATGGAACGGCTGGAGAAATCACCGTTACCTCCTCTCCTAACGATGATCTATCGCAAGCTTCGCTTGAAGCTGTCCGGCAGTGGCGCTGGTCACCCGTGCTGCTCAACGGGCAACCTATCGAAGTTGTGACCCAGGTGCGGATTAATTACACGCTCGCT
>JAFASD010000497.1 GCA_019244945.1 Acidobacteriaceae bacterium
GTATCCAAGAGCAGGCGCACCGGCCGGTGTCCTTCAATGCTCACGTCGAGACCGACGCCGCGAATGCGTGTCGGACTGTCTCTCAGAAATTCGAGACGAAGAGTAGTTTCTTGCTGCGGTCCATCGAGCTCAAATATCTTGCGCCCGTCCAATTCGCGCTTGACCTCGGAACTGTTTTCCTGCATCTCCTCGAAGTGCTTGTAGAGCCAGGGGTGGGCGTCCATAAATGGTTTTTCCAACTCCTCGCGTTTAGCAGCCGCAGCGTAGCGGAGAAATGCAAGAGTGATCAGGGCATCGCCGGGATCGATCTCGTGCGCTCTGAGACACAACAGGCGAGCGGTTTTATACAAGGAGGCGGCATGACAAAGCCGGTACAGGCCGTAATAAGCGCGCGGAGTTTCGTCCTTCAGCTTTAGGGCGGCCTTGAAGAGGTGCTCGGCTTGCAACATGTCGCCCATATAGAAGGCAAATTCGCCTCGGGCGGCCGTCACTTCAGGTGACGCTGGAAAAGTTGTGGCGTCCGTCTCTGCAGCGGCGGTCGCGTCCTCCAAGCGATCTTCATAAACCAGAGAGGACAATAGCGCAGCGCTCTCGAGAGGGTCTTGCGGAGTTTTGGCTGAGGCAGCCTGGAGCAGCGGGATCGCAGCCGCGTAATTCGCTTCGCGGTAAGCTGCCATTCCATCATCACTGCCGGCGAGCAGAACAACCGGACATAGATACAAAACCAAAATGCTGAATCGGGACAAGCGTCGAACCTTCTACTTAAAACAAGATGCTACTAAACTCACATGAAAAGGGCTGTCGTTGAAGTTACAGGGACAGACGCGACCGAAATCGATTTTAGCGAAATACCCCAGGAGCAGAGACTCGAGGCTCTTCTGGTTAAAAAAGTTCACGTGAGTGCTTTCCAGCAAGTGCCATGGCGCAAGGCCATGTCTGAATCCGATGGGAATCGCCGCGATATCCGGCACCGTGAAGATGACCTGATGCGTCGCCAGACGCGCGATTTCGCGAACGGCCGAACGAAAATCTGGGATATGTTCCAGGACCTCGGAACAGAAAACAGACTTGAAGCTGGCGGTCGAAAAAGAGGATGGGAAACGGCCGTCATACAGCGTGACAGAGCCGGCGAGTTGCGGGGAAATTGCGTCACGTATTAACGGTGTATCCAACTCTAACCCGCGAGCTTCGCGGCCAAGCTTCTGTAATTCCGCCACAACCGCTCCGCTTCCGCATCCGAAATCCAGGACGGGACCTTCCAGTTTCTTCGCGAGCGCCAATATGTCCGGGTGGACATCCATATTCGGCGGCCCTGAAAGATATACGGTTTCTCGATGACGCACCCATGACGAGGTCAAGAATCCGCGATAGTGAGGACTCAGAAACTCGAACGCTCCCTGAAAGCGAAATTGCGGGAATCCGTCGATCTGGATAGAAAGAGCTTCAAATTGGCGGCCCGCAAGCGATTCGGAACCTAAGAATTCAAAAACCAGGCCCGTCTGGAGAGACGATGTAACACCAACCCGGGCATCCACATCGGGACGTGTTACGCGGTAGTGCTGCAGGAACGGAACAATGTGCGAATCCAGAAAGACCCTGGGGCACTGCTTTATTTCAGAAAAGGAGGACCAACCAATTACGCGAATGATGCCGCAGGGATCCACTTCGATGCGGTCGAGAAACAAATCATCGTTGCCGCACCCCACGGGAAAAGAAGTGAATTGCATGCGGTGACGATTATAGGATTTTATTGCGGACGGCAGCTAGGCGATTTTCAATACTGCTTTCTGGATGGAGGTCTGGGCACACGCTCGCGGCGGCGGGAACGGTTTCCAGAGCTTGCCGGGGGATCAAACCGATCAATTCGCCTCCGGCTATTTCGACCCCATTCCTTGCGGCGAGGCGATGTACTTCCGAGCACACAACGTGCAAAGGCGTTTGCTCGAAATCCATCAGATTGATCGACACTTGAACGAGACCGCGGGATAGGAGCGGAAGGCCGAGCGCCTTGACAGCCGGGAAGCCGCCGCTACTTGCGCGAATTTGTTTTGCTATCGATTTCGCCACCGCGAGACTTGTAGTCTTCAGGTTGATGTTGTAGGCGATGAGGATTTTCCGCGCTCCGACGATCACTGCGCCCGCGGTGGGATGAAGCGCGGGGCCGCCCAGATCCGGACGCTTACTCTCTTCCACTAACACTGCTTCGCGCAAGCCTTCGAACTGGCCACGGCGGACTTGCTCCAGGTTGACGCGATCTGGACGGAGCGCAGCCGCTTGATAGAAATAAACGGGGATTCCCAGCTCGCGCCAAATACGATTTCCAGCCCGGTGCGCTATCGCGACGCAATCCTCGATTGTCGCTGCGCCGAGCGGCACGAAGGGCAACACATCGAGCGATCCGAGGCGGGGATGAACGCCCCGGTGATTGTTCAAATCGATTAATTCAGCAGCTTTCGCAGCGGCACGGACGGCTGCCTCGATTACTTGTTCGGGTCGTCCGGCGAATGTGATGACGGTGCGGTTATGATCCGAATCACTGGTGTAATCAAGGAGAAGCGCGCCCGACACGGACGATATAACGGAGCGCAAGGCACCGATGGTTGCGGTGTCTCGGCCTTCAGAGAAGTTGGGAACACATTCGATCAAAGATTCGATGCGTCTGTACTCACTTTCCAGGGTGTCCTGTTAAAGACGATCTCGCCATTGCGAATAGCCATATCAACATGATTCATTCCGAAGCGCCGGGGGATTTCCCGGTAATCGGGGACATGGAGAATCAACACGTCGGCTCTCTTTTGGAATTCGAGGCTACCAGTAATATGGCCGTAACCTGTCGCATGCGCCGCATTGATTGTAGACGCGGTGATTGCCTCTTCCGGCGTGAGCTTCAAACGGCTGACCGCCAGTGATATTGCCATCTGCATACTCGAGCTGGCCGGGTGTCTGAAATCATAATCGGTACAAAGGGCAACGGCTCCGCCGGAGTCGGCCACGTGACGCGCAAAGATTGCACCCGGTTCTTCGAACGCTTTGCTTGCAGGAGCAAACACCACAATGCTCTCCGAGTTCGAAAGCACCGAACATTCGGACGAGCCCAGGCAGGTAGGGCAGGACACGCTCCGAGGCTTGAAACGCGATACCAGATCGGCCAACACCTCCGGAGACTTGCCCTGCCACAAGAATTTGAGACCGAGATCCGCGTCTTTTATTGCAGCAAAGATGCTCTCATCGATCAGGTGATCGGAACCGATCACCACCTCAACAAAATGAGCGAGCTTCCGCTTCGCGAGAGTGGCAATTGTCTCATGAAAGCTGCTGACAGAACTTTCCTCACCATCCAGAAAGGAGTTGATCTTCCAGGTGTGCGTGGTTTCGATAGGATTTTCGTCCATCTTGACGATTTGCCGAAATGCCGGGATGCTGGAGCGGAAATCGCCGTCTGTTCCATTGAGTTTTACCTCCGCTCTCAGCGTGCCGTGTTGGAGGCAGGATCGCAAAAGCGCGAGGGTCTCGTCATAGAAGACCGTCCGCTCCTTACGGGTCATAATGTGTCCCGGCGAGGCGGGTTGTTTTCCGACACTAAGATTGAGGCCGGCATCGATAAACGCGGGCATGACGACTCTGCCCTGCGCCGAAATTTCAAGAGCAGTTTGCGCTTCTTTTAAATTCTCGATGCGCCGTGTAGAGCCCACGGCGGCGATGATGCCATCACGAATGAGGACGGAGCCGTCCTCGATGATTCCAAGGTCGTGGAGCGCAGCACCCCGGCGTACGCCGCTCGGGCCCCGCAATGTTAACAATTGCTTGGCCCCGCGAAGCAGGATGAGTCGTGCCAATGTGGTTGGTTTTCTTCAACGCAATTCTGACAAGTTT
>JAFASD010000045.1 GCA_019244945.1 Acidobacteriaceae bacterium
CGGTGTCCAGGCGGCTGACATGGAAGGCCTGAAACACGTGGCCCACAGCGCCGGCGATGCGCATCTCACCTCCCGTGGGGGCGATTTGGGTATAGGAGGCAATAAAGCGGCCGACGCCCGTGCTGTCGATTGCGGTCACTCCGGCGAGGTTGAAGATGATGGTGCGGTTTCCTTGGCGGAGCAAATCGCTGACGAGCGTAACGATGGATTCGCTTTCCGGGCCTAGCCTGACTTTGCCGGTCACTGCTACGACAACTTTTCCCGGCGCGATCTCGGTATGGCTGAGCTCCATGAGAGTCGAACCATTAGTGTACGCCGGAGCGTCAGGTGTTTAGAAGTGAATGACAGAGCGCGAAGCGTAGCGATGGTAGTCGGAGAAATTGATCACATTCCATTCCCGATGGTTTGTGCGCTGATACAAAACCGAATAATCGCCTGTACTCGGCAGTAGCCAAGTCTTTCCATCCAGTTCGACCGGTTTCAGAGTTACGCTCCACTGGATTTCGGAGATACCACTGTCGGGCGGCATAGCGGTGGAGGCGCGGGCGATTTTCAGGATCTGGCCAGACGATTGAGAGACCCAAACCTGCGTTCGGAATGGTACCCGATATTGCTGGGACCCTACGGTCAACTCCCACGGGCTTTCGGTTCCAGAAACATCAAGGCTGTAGAGCGCGGTGGGCACACCGTTCAGTTCGGAGTTGGTTTGTAAGGACACCGGCTGGGTGGCGATGAGCGCGCGGGTCTGCCGCAGGAGAGTGCCGAACTCGCCTTCCGACCAAGCACCCGGGATGCTGGACATACTGGGGCGTACCCGGCTGTTTTGGCGAATACCCGTGTAATTTTCGACTCCATTTTCGAACGACACTTGAGCGTTCACTGTGTCTATGCGGTGAGCGCTATCGCCGTTAAAGCGCCCTTCGTAGCGTTCCATCTGCTCACTGCAAACGAAGGATTGGAGCTCTGTATAAAGGAGCTCGTTCTCCAGTTTGGCGCGCGCCAAGAGATCGCCCGGCGCCGAATCTACGGTGAAAGGCGGGGCGACGGGCAGTGAATTATCTGCCTTCGCGGGCGCGGAAGGTTGTGCGGTCCCCTTATTCACCAGGGCCGCGAGGCTACCCTCGCTTTTGTAAAGCCCGCAGAGATAGCCAGTGAGAAACAAGGCGCCGAGCCCTGCAACTGCAAGGGTTATTTTGGGGATGGCGGAGGTTTCAGAATCTGAAACTTTCGGTTTGGGCGGCACTGGGTCCAAAGGGATTCTCCTGCTTGACATAGATCTGTGCGCCGCTGGCTTGCTTAACACCTGCGGTCAGAGATCTCATCGGCAGAAACGATAAAATTCTTTCGGGTGAATCAAACCCGCTGAAATCCGCGTCGTTCCATTTCACCCCAGGAGCGCTGTTTTTTTGCCAGGACCTGGAACAGTGCCCGGACTCTCCAGAGCAGTAAAACCTGGCGGTATCCCAAATTTTCGAGCAAGCCTGCCAAGAGGAGTCGCGCCACATCGCGCGGGTTTGGATATTTGCAAATAGTCAGCTCCTCAAACAGCACTGAGGTTACGGAGAGCAATAGCCCGAACAAAACGGAAACAACAAAGAACAGCAGAGCGCTCGAAAGAGGAATCCATTGCAGAGTCAGCCCAGCAGCAGTAATGAGATAACCGGTCAGTTCTACAAACGGACCGAAGATCTCGCAGATTAGGAAATAAGGCATCCCGAGCAGGCCGACCGAGCCAAAGCGGACATTTCCAATCAGGCGCTTATGGAAAATCATGCACTCGGCGCAGCCACGCTGCCATCGTATGCGCTGGCGTTGGAGAACACGCCGGGATTCCGGCACTTCGGTCCAACACACGGAATCGGAGATGAATGCGACCCGGCAGGGGATATGGCGCTCGCGGCAGTAGCGATGGATGCGAATTACGAGCTCCATATCTTCGCCCATCGTGTCCACACGATAACCGCCCATTTCGACGACCAGCTTGCGGCGGAACATCCCGAAAGCACCAGAGATGACTAACAAACAGTTCGCGAAGCTCAGAGCAGTGCGTCCTGCAAGAAAGGCGCGCAGATACTCAACGATCTGGAATCGAGCGAGCCAATTTCCGGGAGTCTTTACGGCCACGACGGCGCCGTGCTCCACGACACAGTCATTCGCGACGCGGATGATGCCGCCAACCGCCATGGTGTCCTCGGGCCGCTCGAGAAATGGCCGCGAGATCTGGAGAAGGGCGTCACGCTCGATGATGGAATCGGCATCGACAGCAGCTAATAAATCGTTGCGGGCGTAGTTTATGCCGCAATTGAGAGCATCCGCCTTTCCGCCGTTCGCCTTGTCGATCACAACCAGCGGAATGGGGTCGCGCGATTCGTAAACTCCGCGGACTGCGGCGGTGGGAATTTCGGCCAGAGCCACGCGGCTGGATCGATAGAGTCGAAATTCGTCGATTAACGCGTCGAGAGTTCCGTCAGCCGAGCCATCATTGATGACAATGACCTCATGACGGGGATGCCGCAGGCGAAGCATCGACCGGACGCTATCGCGAATCGTGGCCGCTTCGTTATAAGCCGGCGCAAGCACGGAGACACTGGGGACGAATGGAGATTTTAGTAAGACATCAATGTCTTTGGGGCTGAAAGCGTCGCTTTTTTTTCGGAGGGCAAAGTACCCGACGAGCATGAGGACGAAATAGGTTGCGTTCACGAGCGCGACGTAGGCGATGATGAGGGATTCTAGCCAGCGGTAGAGCATAAATGCGATTTAGTGGTTTAGTGGGGAAGGCTCCAATCGCTGCGGGTTATTGCTCCAATCGCTGCGCTCATGGCTCTGATCGCTTCGGTCATGGTTCTGAATCGTTACACTCTGACGGTTATGTGCTCGAGGGCTTCCATGGCTACTGCGGCGGCGCGTCTGTCGGAACCGGCTGCAATCTTTTCGAGGTGACGCTCGCCGTGTTCTCCCATTTGGGCGATCGCGGTTGCAGATGCCAGACCAAGCTGCCTGTCCTGATGTAGAGTCGCCGAGAGCGCCGGGATTAGGCGTTCGAGTCTTAATCGGCCGGCCGCTTTCGCGGCCTCGCATTGCAGCGGCACGTGATTGCTCGCGAGAGCGGAAATCAGGTAATCCTCAATCCAGTCGTCGACCGCAACATAGGGCAAAAGAGCGAACAGGAGGGGCCACAAAGAGCGATCTCGATCGCGTGAAAGCCATGGAAGCACATCAAAGGTGGGCAGCGCGCGTTTCCAGGCAATCAGCATTTCGAGACAGCGTTCCACTTCGAGGCGGTTTCCTTCTTCAAGCAGAACCGGGATGGTATGGTTTAGCCAAAAACGGGTATGGCGCTTCAGTTCGGAGGCGAGCAGAGCGCGGACGAGTAGTGATTCACTCAACAGCGAACGGAAGACGTTCTCAACGCCAGCGTGATCGTTTTGAATCAGAAGCGCGCGGGAGGCTTCGCTGCGGACAATGGGATCCTCATCGTGGAGAGCGGCGGAGAGAGCCGTTTTCCCAACGATCGGTGAAAGGGGACCGAGGAGAGAGATGGCCCGTCTTCGGACGCTCTTCGAACGGGAGGAGGCGAATTCTTCGGTCCATTGCGCCGCGAACTTCCATTCGACGGCGAATTGCGCGATGCGATCTCGTCTGGGCGGCTTTAACGTTACTAAGGCATGCGCGACGCTTTCTTCGAGAACACGCCGAGCGGGGCCGCGCTCCGGCACGCTGGACGACCAGGATTCACCTTCGAACGCGAGAGCCATGACCCGGTCTCGGATGGCGGGGCGAAGCTGATCATCGATACTCTTCTTCATGGATGCCCATGCGCGTGAGGCGAGCAAACCGAGCGACAGGGAAACGATCGCGATTATCTGAACCAGAGCGAAAGCGGTTGCCCAGCGAAAAACGCGGTCGTGAATTCTGTGCTGAAGCAGATGCTGAATCGAGCCGATTACCAGAAAGAAGATGAGCGAAACGGCGAGGGTTTTCGAGTAGACCTCCCGTGCATCGCGAGTAAGCACAAGTCATCCATTCCGGTCAGAGCCGCCCGATCACCCGCTTTATCCGCATCATCAGCTCCATAGGGTTGAAGGGCTTGGTGACATAATCGTCGGCGCCGAGGCTGAATCCACGCAGGATGTCGGCCTCCTGCTCAGAGCCGGTCAGCAGAATGACGCGGGTTGGAGCGGTGCCGGGCGCGTTTCTGATTCTTGCGAGGACCTCGAAGCCATCGATATTGGGCATGCTGACGTCAAGCACTGCGGCGCAAGGCTTTAATTTCTGGATCAATTGGAGGGCCTCTCCTCCATTCGAAGCCACTTCGCAGGACATGCCATTGCGCTGCAATGTTAAGCGAACGAGCGTGGTGATGGAGGGGTCGTCGTCGGCCAACACGATGGTTGAGCCGGAGGGTGCGGACGGGGATTTTACGGACGAAGTGGGTCGTAGAGCGAGCACGCAGCGTAACAAAAGCTCCTCAGGGATGGCCGGCCAAACACAAAACTGGCGGAAAGGCAAAGCAGAGTGAATGACGAACGTCAGCAGGACGGAGGGAGGACTCAGGGCAATGCATCGGTCGATCACGTTCGATAATTCATCGGGTTTGAGCCAGTCTGTGCCGGCCGCGTCCTGGACGTTGACCAAAATAAGCTCGAAGGGTCTAAGAACATCCGCCGAAGGAGCAATGTTTGAGGGCAGTGAGCGGGCGAAGGCATCAGCTTCGCTGATAATCCTCATCAAGTCCGGGACAGAGGCTTCCGGGAATCCTATCAGAGCGGTCCGCTTGCCCGAGAGTGATTCTCGCGCATGATTCAGCGCATCGGATGTCGCCGCACCATTGGTATTGATCAAGGTTTGGTCTCCTGTAAACGGTCGCGGCGCGAGGCTATGTCGGAATCGCTGGGATCGAGGGCGAGCGCGCGTTCATATTCCCGGAGGGCATCTTGAGGGCGGAGTTCGGCTTCGGCGATACGCCCCAAAAAGGCGTGGAAATCCGCGCGCCGATCGTCGAGGGCGGTTCCTCTGAGAAATATTTTTTGGGCATCGGGCAGGCGGCGTTCACGCCAGGCGATAATTCCTTCGATCAAGATAGCGTCGGTGTTGGCGGGCGCTTTGTGCAGAATGCCCCTTACTGCCTGATCAGCTTCTTGCAGATGATTTTGTTTCAACTGGACAAGCGCCAGTCCGGTTTGCGCATCCAGATTATTGGGATCTTTCACGATGGCCTGGCGGTAGAGCGCTGCGGCGCGGGTAAAATCCTGTTTGGTTTGGAGCGCATGGGCGAAGCCGATTAAAATTTCGACGTTGGCCGGCTCTAAGGAAACGCACTGCTCGAAGGCTTCGATGGAATCATCGATCTGACCGACGCGCTCGTAAGCCTGGCCGATGGCGGGACAAGCCTCCTGAGGGAGAGGGGAACGCTCCATGAATTGCTTCCAGAGCCTGGCTTCGTCAGTGAACTGTTGCGCAGCATGGGCCTGTTGTGCTTGTTGGCGGATTGCGATGTAATCTTCGCCGGCATCGGGCGCTACAGATTGTGCGCGGGCCGCCTGGCCCGCGAGCGCCGAGTTGTGAGCGAGCGGGGCGGTTTCAACGACGACGGTGGCGGAAGGTTGCGGCGGGGGCGAGGGGAAATCGATAGCGGCGGCCGGCTTTTTGTGAAGAGTATAGAGGTAATAACCGCTCAGAACGGACGAACAGAGCAGAGGAACCCAAACCTTTATTTTGGAGGTCTGAACGGCCAACCGAACGGCACGGCTTAACCACTCGCGTGCGTCGTGGAGTAGTTGCGCTTCATCGGACAACGATTTGGTTGAATCTCCCTGAGTTTCCACGGACACCTCGGTCGCGGAGCATCGAAACCGACGATCCGCCTCGACAAAAACCTCATCGGCACCCAGCAGAAATTGAATCGGCTGAGAAGGCCTCGGCGGGCGAAACACTATGATGTTTTCGCGTGTTTCTGCCGATTATCCTCTGGTTCGCAATGCCTGCGGGGCGCGCCCTTTGGGTTTGGGCGCCGGACGGGAGCGCCGAGCTGCTTCGATTCGCGAAGAAAGAATCCATTACTGACCTTTTCGTGCAGTGGTCTACCGAGGGAGATAAGCATAGTCTGCGCGGGTTTATCCGGATGGCGCGGGAAGAAAATATCCGAGTTTATGCTTTGGACGGGTCTCCTGAAGCAGCGCTCGCAGAGAACCACGGGCGAGTACTCAAAGAAGTGGATGCGATCGCCGCATTCAACGAATCTTCGCAACCGGAAGAGCGACTGGCGGGCATACATTTCGATATCGAGCCATATCTTCTAGCCGGATTTGACGGGCGGGCTAAGTCTCAGATTTTGTCGGAGTACGTGGATCTGCAGCGCAAAGTAGCAGCGGAGGTGCATCTGCACAAAGCGGCCGGATTGAGCTATGGGATCGATCTGCCGTTTTGGTTTGATCGCGATGTGGTCGAAAGAGTTTTGCCGTTCGTGGATACGATCGCGATTATGGATTACCGCAATCACGCTTCCGGGGAAGACGGCATTGTGGCTCATGCGCTGCCGATTCTCGGTATCGCGCAGATGAGCCATAGGAAGGTTTTTGTGGGAGTCGAGACGGCTCCGGCCTCGCTGCCTACGATCAGTTTTGCCGGATGGACTAAGCGGCGCATGGAGCAGGAAGTGGAAGACGTGATTCGCGAATTAGCGGGCGAACCGGCATTTGCGGGGATTGCGATCCATGATTATGCGCATTACCGCGCTTTGCAGCAATGAAATTCGAGTGGACAGTTGTTCGGGTGGTATAGTCAGCGCTCCGGTCGCTTCGCTCGCGGCTCTGATAGAAAAAATCCTGGACGAATTGCTTGAGCTCATCGGCGTTCAGATCAGAAATTGCCCAATAAGCTGTGTGCGACTGTATCCCGTGTATTACGTGATATCCCCTGATCACTAAGGCACTCGGTTTGGAGTCAACGTCGGATGCCGGCCAAAGGAATAAATTGATGGGGTGTTGACGACGTTTATAGACCAGCGCGGCGACGGCGCGAGCATCTACATAGTCCAGGCGTCCTCCTATTAATGGGAATCCTTCCGGGGATAGATCTCTGATAGGAGGCGCGAAATCGAGTTTGCCGTTGAACCAAGGCTTCACGGTGTGTTGGTCGGAGGAGGGAACATCGACCAGGTGATTTGCCATGAGCGAGCGAATGTGACTGGACACGACCTGATCAGCGATCAATTCCGTGCTTGAAGGGCGGAGGGCGCTGCGGAAGAGCAGTGTGCCGAAAGCCAGGCAGATGACGAGACTCGCGGCAACGGCCCACGCGCGCCATGCTATCGTGCTCGGCTCACCGCGGCGCTCACTCGATCCAAGTTGCGTGCGAATCTTGCGCACCAGACTTTCGGGCGCCTGAAAATACGGAAGCTGAGTTTTGACGCTAGCTTGCAGGTCTCGGTAGCGTTCAAAAGCAACGCGGCAGGCATCGCAATCGTTCAGGTGGCGTTCGAAATCACGCGCCGACAGGACGTCGAGCTCGCGGTCGAGATACGCGTCCAAGGAGTCCTGTATGCGATCGCAGCTCATTTTCGCCCCTCTTGAATAACGTTGCACAGCCGGCCGTGCAGTTCTCGTCGGCCGCGAGAAAGCCGAGACATGACAGTCCCCAAAGGTATGTCGAGGATTTGGGCAATTTCCTTGTATGAGAGCTCTTCGAGTTCTCGCAAGACCAAGACCTCGCGATATTCCAGCGGCAATTCCTCGACTGCCCGCCTTACCAGTTGCGAGTTAATATTTTCGATTAGCACTGTCTCCGGGTTCGACCACAGCCCTGTAGCCGGAACAGTCTCATCGAGCTGATCTGCGGGCTCTTCAAGCCCTTTGCGCCTTAGCCGGGTTCGGCAGCAATTTCGGACTATCGCCAGCAACCAGGCCCGAGCGTCGCGACCCGGTATGAAGGTTCCAAAGGAGCGCATGGCGCGCAAGAGAGATTCTTGAACGATGTCTTCGGCGTCTTCCTCCCTACGTGTAAGCCACCGCGCCAAATTGTAAGCGGCATTAACATACGGCAGAACGGTTCTTTCGAACACTTCGCGTTCACCTTTCCGTACGTGTTCTGGAGTGGGTTTATTCCAGACTTTCTCACTCATCTATCCGCCCATCTCACAATCTGAGGAACAAAACAAGATTTAACACGGTATTGGAATAATTTGTTGCTTGCCGAAGTAATGCCAAGTGAAGGCGCACGCGCAACATTTACTCAGAAGGAGAAGCACTTGGCTCGGAAGATCAGAGATAACTCGAATAAAGACGGAATAGATCGACGCGGATTCCTGGAATGTATGGCCTGGGCCGGGACAGGAATGATCTGGAGCGTAAGTGGAGGAGTGCTTAGCTCAAAAGCGTTCGGCAAGACTCCTCCTCAGCAGATGGCGGAGAACGCGGGTTTCAGTTTCGTTCAGATCAGCGACAGTCACATTGGTTTCAACAAAGAAGCGAATAAAGACGTCAGTGCAACTTTACAAGAGGCGATTAGCCGGATCAATGCGCTCGAACATACACCGGATTTCTTGATCCACACAGGCGACTTGAGCCATCTCTCGAAGCCGACGGAATTCGACACGCTCGATCAGATCCTCACGTCAGCAAAAACGGGGCAGCGATTCTTTGTCCCTGGCGAACATGACATGCTGGCCGACAACGGGCAGCAATATCTCGCGCGTTACGGCAAAGACACCAAGGGCGCAGGATGGTACAGCTTCGATCACAAAGGAGTTCACTTCATTGCGCTGGTCAACGTTGTCGATCTTCAAGCAGGTGGCCTGGGAAGGCTGGGGAACGAACAGCTGGATTGGTTGCGGAAGGATCTCGCGGGTCGCACGGACAGCACGCCGATTGTCGTCTTCGCGCACATCCCGCTCTGGATTGTTTATCCAGATTGGGGCTGGGGCACTGGGGACGGCGGTCAGGCCCTGTCTTACATGAAACGTTTCGGCTCAGTTACGGTGCTGAACGGGCACATTCATCAAACCATGCAAAAAGTTGAGGGCAACGTGTTCTATCACACCGCGATGTCGACCGCGTTCCCCCAACCGAAGCCTGGAACTGCTCCATCTCCTGGCCCTATGAAGGTTCCGGCGGATCAGTTACGCGATGTGCTCGGCATCACTCATGTTAACTACGTAGCCGGCAACCACACGCTCGCGGTTGTGGATTCCACTCTCGCGATGGGTTCCTTGTCGCGAACGAGTCTTCGAAACGTTGTCAATGCAGCAGAAGTGAAGATCGATAATTTCTCCTTCACACCTAAATCATTAACCGTCAAAATCGGGAGCACGGTTACCTGGACGAATCGCGACGACATACCGCATATGGTCGTGAGCACCGAGAAAAAGTTTTCGTCTCCCGTGCTCGATACGGATCAGGTATTTTCTTTTCGGTTTGAAGAACAGGGCTCTTATCCGTACTTCTGCAAGATTCATCCAATGATGACGGGAACCGTTGTTGTCGAGAAACCTGTGTCGGGAACGGCGTGAGAAGGCCGAATCCACACTAAGCGACCCCTTCATCGGGCTGTTGTTCATCTGGTTGTTGGGAAGAGCCGGCGTGGTCCAGATAGTCTCTTAGCCGGGTCAATTCGTGGGTGAAGGACACTGGATCTGCCTGTTCGGCGGAGTGCTCCAAGGCGGCTCCTATGCGGGAGAGTTCAGCGAGTCCGAAAGAGCGGCCACTGCCCTTTAAGTTATGGCCTAAGATGCGCAACTGCTCAAAATCAGAGGCATCAAGAAGGTCAGTCATTATCGGAAGTTCGTGCTTGCGGGCGGTCAAGTACGCGGGGAGTAGCTCCTGAACGATCCGGCTAATCGTCTTCATTTCGGTTTACCTCATCGGCAAAAAGACGTTTCTGTTTTGTTCTGGCCGATGAGATGGACACGGTCGCGAAATGAACATTCACCTCAGGTTGCGCGCCGCAATCGCCGGCTCCCTGCTGCTTCTATTAACGATCGGCACTATTTCCGAGTACTGTCTAAGGCAGTCCACGCCAGAAGCAGGTTCGCTTGAGCAGAGCCGTGAGATTCTGACCATACTGCACTGGGCGCAGCCACCGAATCATAGCTCCTCGGCTGCCGCGACGTGGATACTGATTGGGACTCTGCTGAGCGTTTTTCTGATTGTCTTTTTCGGCCTCTGGATCCATCGTGATGTAACACGTCGGCAAGAAGCCGAGGCTGCCTTATCCCGGATGGAAGAGGGGTTGGAGGCGCGAGTTCGCGAACGCACCGCGGATCTTTCTAAGACAGTGACATTTCTCGAAGCCGAATTAGTTGAGCAGCAAAAAACCGGCGAGCAGTTGCGGGAGAGCGAACTCCGGTACGGGTTATTGTTCGAAACCGGCTCTCTCGGCAAGGTAATCTGCGATGCCGAAACGCTTGCATTGTTGGCAGCGAATTCGGCAGCCCAACAGTTATTTGGCTATAGCCGCGAGGAATTCCTGCAAATGACTATGGCGGGCATCCTGCACCCGGAGGAGGTTGCGGCCATGATGGATTTTCTGACCGCGACCCAAACGACAGGCTTTTCGAGCAGCACGTTTGTCGCCCAACATAAGAGCGGCAAACTGATCACCATCGAAGCTAGAGCACAGAGCATTGAATTCCACGGGCGACGGGCACAGCTGTGGCAAGTGATCGATGTGGTAACGGAACACAAGCGCCTGGAATTACAGCTCCGTCAATCCCAGAAAATGGAATCCATCGGAAATCTAGCCGGGGGAATTGCACATGACTTCAATAACCTCCTCACCGTAATCCTGGGGCACAGCCAAAAAGCTCTCAGCGACTTAGATGGTGGCAATCCTCTACGGGAGAAAGTTGCGGAAATTCAGGCAGCGGGCCAACGCGCTGCCAGTCTGACGAGCCAGCTTCTGGCATTTAGCCGGAAGCAGGTTTTGAAGCCGCAAATTCTCGAGATAAATAGCGTGGTCTCGAATATTAGCGAAATGCTTGGAAGGCTGTTGGGCGAGGATATTCAGATGTCGCTTCATCTCGACCCCAAGGCAGGCCACGTTGAGGCAGATCCGACACAACTCGAGCAAGTTCTGGTCAATTTGGCCGTCAATGCGCGAGATGCCATGCCTAATGGTGGGGAACTGGTGATCGAAAGTCGCAGTCTCAGACTGGACCGCCATGCCGCGGCCCTGAATGGCCTCGAGCCGGGACCATACGTGCTGCTCGCGGTGAGGGATACGGGTTGTGGGATGGACGAGCAGACCCAAGCCAGGATTTTTGAGCCATTCTTTACCACTAAAGAAGTGGGCAAAGGTACGGGCCTAGGATTGTCGACCGTGTTGGGTGTAGTCCAACAAAGCGGCGGGACGGTGACAGTTTACTCCGAGACGGGCGTCGGCACAACCTTCAAAATCTATTTGCCGCTTGTGGATGCTCCCGACGCAAGAATAGCTGAGTCGGACGAATGTAATCTAGCCGCGGCTCCCGCTGGAGGAACAATTCTGCTGGTGGAGGACGAGCCTTCGCTTCGCGCTTTGGCTCGGGAAGTACTGCGAGAGGCCGGTTACGTAGTGTTCGAAGCGAAAAACGGGAGGGAGGCGCTTCAACTTGCGAACGATCTCGCCTGCCCGCCGGATCTGCTGTTGACCGACGTGGTTATGCCCGAAATGAGCGGAGTTGCTGTAGCCGCGGAGCTGCAAAAAAAATGGCCCGGGTTGACCGTGCTATGCACTTCCGGCTACACCGACCACGCGTTGCTGGAACGTGGCGCTCTACCTCAGGACATCCGGTTTCTGCAGAAGCCCTATATGCCCGAGTCCTTACTCGAACAGGTAGCTGCCGTTCTCAGGAGCAGGAAACGTCAGGCGAATGAAGAAAGCGCTGAGAGTTTACTGGTCTCCAGTATCTGAAGTTTCTTTGTGTTCGGAGCGGCCGGGCGAGGACGCTCGGCGCGGACGAGGACGTCCGCCCCACAAGTAGCGCTCCTGTTCGAAGAGCGCGAAGAATGCCGCTTCGTTATCAAGTTCCAGTTCTAATTCGAGCCAGGCAAGATCGAACGGAGAGATAGCCTTATCTAGATTGCTGGGGCAGTTGAGGCGATCTTTTTCAGTTGTTACCAGGATGTCTGCGCCATGAACGCGCGCTTGATGAGCGACTCTTTGCAACTCGAAGGGCTTATAGACGTGATGATCGCCGAAGGCCCAGCGGAAGACGACCTCGAGGCCGAGAGACTCGAGGGTGAGCCAAAAATTGCGCGGATTTCCCAGGCCGCAAAATGCGGCGACGCGGCGGGAAGGCAGGGCTTTGACGGGTGCTCCGCTCCGGTAATCCCGCCAGGACCGCGTTTTTGAGAGCGCACGGAATACCGGGGCGCGCGGGTTATAATCGCGGACTCGATCGCGAATGGCTTCGAAGCGAAGATCTGTTTCGGCGCGGGTGACGACGAGGGCGCCGGCGCGTGAGAGCGCGTCGAGGGGCTCGCGGAGGCGTCCAAGTGGAACCACTCCTTCCTGTCCGAAGGGGTCGAGCCCATCGAGCAGAACAACATCCAAATCGCGCTTTACTCGCGCGTGTTGGAATCCATCATCCAGCAACAGAACATCTGTCGAAGGAAACTGGCGAAGCAAGATGTTGGCGGTTTCATAGCGGTTCGCGCCAATTCCGACCGGAGCGATACCGGAGCGCAAGAAGATTTGAGCTTCATCTCCCGTGATGGCGCGGGGAACCGTACTTCCTGGACCAAAGACGAGATTTGGCGCGGGCGAGCGGCGTTGGTATCCGCGGGTCAAAATCGCTGGCGAGTAGCCGCGTTCGGTGAGGCGCTTGGCAAGATACGTGGTAAATGGCGTTTTTCCAGATCCGCCCACGGTAATTCCGCCGATGCTTACGACTGGAACCGGCAAGTTGGTGACCCAATCGGCATAGTGCTCGAAATTTCGGCGCCTGACGAGTCCTCCATTGCGCCAGAGAAGAGCGAGCGCGCCGAGTACCGAACGTGAAACCACGTTGTGAACGGGTTTGAGATAGGCGGCGTGATAGAGGGGCCAGAGGCGGCGGGCGATGGAGGTCGACACGCCTTTCTTGCCGGCAACGAATTGTTGCGCGCGGTTGCCGAGCTCTGCGGCGCGGGCCGGGTCAAGCAGCAACTCGCGCACGCTGGTCAAAAGATCCGCTTGGTGGTTGATTTGGATGATCGCGCCGGCTTGGAGGAAATCGCAGGTGATGGCTTCGAAGTTCTCCATGTGTGGGCCGACGATTACGGGTACGCCCGCAGCGGCGGGCTCGATGACATTGTGGCCACCGCGCGGGGCAAGGGAACCGCCCACAAAGGCGACCTGTGCAAGCGAATAGATACTGGAGAGCTCGCCGATGGTATCGAGCAAGAGCACGCCAGGCAGTTCGAGCGTGAGCGATCGATTGGCTTTCAGCGCGGTGCGGCGGAGATAACGGACACCGCTGGTTTCGAGCTTGCGGGCGACCGGCGCGAAGCGAGCAGGCTGGCGCGGCGCAAGGATGAGCAACAGATGCGGAAACTCGGGCGCCAAGGCTTGAAAGGCGCGTATGACGATTTCGTCTTCATCGATGGAGTGGCGCACGAGGCTGCCGGCTTCGTTGGGACCGGCGGTACTCGCTGCAATCCAGATTTGTTCGGCTCCGAAAGAGGGGAGATCGATGGGATCCGGGATGGTTCGAGCTTCGTATTTGAGATTCGCCGCGATTTCGAGTTTTGATGCGGGCGCTCCGAGTTGCGCGTAGCGATCACGATCGGCGGCGCTTTGCACCAAGAGAATGTCGGGCAAGTGGAGAATGGGAGCGAAGAAGCTTTTCAGGGTGCGATAGCGGGGCCAGGCGCGGGTTGAAATGCGTCCGTTGACGATGGCCAGGCGAGCGCCCGAGCGCTTCACCTCTGCATAAAAATTTGGCCAGATCTCGGTTTCGAGAACGATGACCAGGGCGGGACGGATGGCTCGCAGCACCCGGCGTAAAGCGGATGCGTAGTCGAGGGGAGAATAGAAGATTCCATCCACGAGCGAGAATGCGTTGTGTATGGCGGCCCTCCTGCCTGCGACAGTGGAAACGGACAGATAGATGGGGATGGACGGCTCGTCGGAACGCAACTTTTTGATAAGAGCGACGGCGGAGGCGACTTCACCGACCGATACGGCATGCAACCAGATTGAACCTGGGTTCGTCCGAGTGAACGATTGGGGTAGGAATCCGAGGCGTTCCAGAAAATGCGGGCCATAGGCGCGATCGGTGAGGAGCCGCGCCGCGAAATAGAGAACGGCGAACGGAAATGATAGAACTTGAAGGAATCGATAGAGGAGAAGAGCGCGCGTGATTCCAAGAACTCGCTTCGTGATTTCGAGTATAGCTTTGGCGGCGGGGGTGGCGATCGTGGCGGGGAACAGCCGCGATCGAGAGTTTCGCGCCGGGACTGCGGCCGAGTACGCGCACCAAAGTTCGGATCAAGTGACGATCGGGGCGAAGGCGTTTGACAGCGAAGAACTGACGGCGGAAGCATTTGGGAAGAAAGCCGATCTGCTGCGCTATGGCGTGTTGCCGGTGCTGGTGGTGATCGAAAACAAGCGGGAGAAGACTCTCGATTTGCGGGAGCTGGAGGTGAACTTGGTAGCGGCGGATGGGCGGCATGTGAGCGCGATCAATCCGGAAGACGTGCCCTACTTAGGGAGAACCGGGAGACGAGCGAGCCAGGTTCCGTTGCCGGTTCCGCTGCCGAAGAAGAAAAATCCGTTGAATGCGCCGGAAATTGTGACCAGAGCGTTTGCGGCGAAGATTTTGCCGCCCGGCGATTCGGCCAGCGGTTTTTTCTATTTCGAGGCGAGGCGGGAAGCGGGCGACAAGATTTACCTGAACGGATTGCGGGACGCGCGGTCCGGACAGGAAATTTTGTATTTCGAGTTTGGCTTTTGATCAGTGATCGCGCAAGTATTTCGGCCCCGTGCAGCCGGAGCACAAGTGTAGGGTCCCTGTTTTAACCTGAAACTAGAAACCGAAATGGCTACGACGGTGATCGGCCCTCATGAGGTTCGGCCTGCGCGTTTTTGGGCGCCTACGAATGGGAAGAAGATCGTCATGGCAATTACGGGGGCCATTCTGTTCCTGTTTGTCATCGGCCATATGCTGGGCAATTTGCAGATCTTTGCAGGCCCTGACCAGCTCAACGG
>JAFASD010000091.1 GCA_019244945.1 Acidobacteriaceae bacterium
GTAGGTCACGGGCTCCGGTTTCGGGAGCTAACCCCGCGAGCGTTGCGAACAATTCTCGCTTGAACAGCGCCGGGATGCCCGCGATTCCGTTATATTGCGCCGCAATGATTGGCGGACCGGCCGTATGGAGCAGTTTCCGCATGACAGCGAGATGGTCCGCAGTGATCAGCGGCTGGTCGGCGGCGAGTATTGCGACGGCGGCAGAATCCGTATCCATCTCGCGAAGCTTTCGAATTCCTGCGGCAATGGATGATCCCATGCCGCTTCGCCATTCGTCGTTCTGCACAATCTCGACCGGTTGTGCCGCGATGGCGTTTCGAATCGCAGGAGCTTCGGCTCCGACCACGACGATGACTGGATGAAAACCAGCCGCGAGGGTCTGCTGAACCGCGTGTTCCAACAGCGTGCGGCCTCGGAAGGAAAGCAACTGTTTGAGGCTGCCCATACGCCTCGCCTCGCCCGCTGCCAAAACAATTGCGGCTACAGGCAGACAGTTCGCCCGGCCCGCACTCAAGTCTTTTCGCTCTTGACTAAGTGCATTTTTGGCGAGGACCGGCTGCCAGTTACAACGGTCATGGCCTCGAGTTTCGCCAGTTCTCGTCTTGCAATCTGTGCCCAGGTGCTTGAAGAATCCAGCTTCAGATAGGCTCGCCAGTGCCGCATCGCATCCAGCACCTCTCTCGAGCCCTGATGCAAGAGCGCAAGATTGTAGTGAGCATCGGCATAGTTGGGATGGATTCGCAGTGCCTCGTGATAGTGATGTAGCGCATTGGAGGGATCCCCGCGCTCATCGTAAAGATTGCCCAAGTTGAAATGCGCCAACGCATAGTTCGGATCGATTTCGAGCGCTTTCTTGTAATGTATTTCAGCGTCAGCCCAGGCATGGCCGTTGAAAAAAACCGTTCCAAGATTCACCAACGCGCCTGAGGAGTGCGGATCGAGCTGAGCCGCCTTCTGGTATGCCTCGATGATCTGTTCGCAAGGCGCGCCGGTTTGTTCCAGTTCCAAACCGCGCTCGAACCAATGATCCGCCTCAAGTTTCTTTCGAAGTCGGTCCGCAATTGCGCCGCTGCTCTTCTGGGAAGACGGCAATTGCAGGAGTTTCTTGATTTCGTCCTCATCGAAATCGAAGAGGAGCTGGCCTGAGGCGGGCTCCATTTTCTGTTTGCCGATTTGAACGCGAATCCTGCGTCCTTCTTTATAAACCCGGACGTCGCCGCTCGGTTCCTGAGAGTTCTTGAGACGCTCTCGCAATCCATGGAGCGCCTGCTTGATGGCTCGGGGATGGGCGTTCTGGCTGCGCAATTCGGCAAGCCGCTTCAGGGCAAGCAAATCCGAAAAGCGATATTCGGACGCTTCGATGATGAGCTGCTGGCGCTCCCAACTCCGAAGCTGCCGGTTATCGATTTTCAGCAGCCGACAGACTTCCTTACGGGTGTAAAACCCGCCCGCTTCGTGCTCCAAGGCTGGCGTGGGATGTTGCGAGCGGTCTCGCAGCACAAGTTGATGATATCACCGAAACGACGCTTCCCGCTCGCGAGCGATTGTCCAAGGCGCCTTGTGCTCTCTAATATTTGAAATTTCTTGACCCAAATCGGCGGTGATTCATGCGTAAACGGGTGGAGGCGATTATAGCTGAAGCTTGGGAGATAAGAAGCGGATGAGCTCCCATCCGCTTTCCTGGGCCGGTACCGCAGGATGCTGGTTTAGCTTCGGTCGGAGGACGGGCGAGCCGGCACACCGGTCACGCTCAGCCCACCGGCAGCCTAGCTCTCAAGGCTGCCGGTTTTTTGTTTGTGCCGAGCATTAAGGGACCTATTTAGAAGGTGAAGCGTGCGGAAAATTGCAGTGCGCGCGGTAAGCCATTTGGGCTGATTCCCTGCAAAGTTCCAAAATTCCCCGGACCCGAGTTCGGAACCAGATAACAGGTCTGGTTTAAGCTGACTCCGTCGCCGCAGTTGGTTCCGATCGGATTGTATTGCAGTTGGTTGATCCCATCGCCGTTCTGCACGTAAAAATTGGCATGGTTAAAAAGGTTGAACACCTGCACTTGCAATTGCAGCTGCTTTCCTTCCGCGATGGAGAAGTTTCGGGCAAGCGCAACATCCACTCTCTCCAGCCATGGTCCATAAAAAGAATTGAGTCCTATTCCTGGCGTTGGGCCGGCGCCATTAACTCCCGCAGCCGTGTTCGAGGTGTCTTGGTTAAAAGCCGTGTCATTCAGGTTGTCATTACCAGTGAGACTGCCATTCA
>JAFASD010000210.1 GCA_019244945.1 Acidobacteriaceae bacterium
GCTGATATCGCTGCTTATGGTCAGTACATGGCGGTATCCGAGTTTTAAACAGATCAACGTCACCAAGCCGCGTTCTCCATTGGTGGTGCTGATTGTAGGCGCGGTGGCGATTCTGATCTGGAACTGGTCGCAGCCGGTGCTCATGGCCATGGCGAGCGCGTACGTGGTGAGCGGTATTGCGATTCGAATCGGGGGACTCGTTCGCAGGCGCAGGAGATCGCGGCCGCCCGCGCCGCTTCCGGAGCAACAGGTTGGCTAAGCCCGCTTCCAAACCGGGATTGAGGTTGGCGCTCGTGGGAGGTGAAACTCTGCTGGGGCGCGAGATCCAAGACGTATTGCAAAATCGCGGAACCGGCGCGTCGATTACAGAATATGCTTCGAGCGGGGAAGGGAATTTCAGCGAGCAGGAAGGCGAGGCAGTTTACCTAGAGCCGCTAGAGGCGCGCACGTTGCAAGATCATCGGGCGATTCTGATTGCAGGCTCGCCTGAAGGAGCACAGAAAGCCTATACCCTGGCGAAAGGCGCGGGCGGGGATTCTCTGGTCATTGACTGCACCGGATATCTGGAGAACGAACCCGAGGCTCGCATCGTCGCGCCACCCATCGAAGAAGTCGATTCGCAAGGGAGCTGGCTGCTTGTGGTCGCGCACCCGGCAGCAAGCGCGCTGGCGCTGGCGCTTACCAGACTTAGTGGCTACCGGTCTATTCGGCAGAGCGTGGCGCATATTTTTGAGCCGGCAAGCGAGCGCGGAAAGCGCGGCGTTTCTGAACTGCATCAGCAGACCACCAGTTTGCTTTCATTCAAGTCGCTGGAGCAACATGTTTTTGATGCGCAGCTCAGTTTCAATCTGCTGTCGCAGTATGGGGAAGAAGCGCCTTACGCGCTTTCGACGGCCGAGCAGCGCATCGAGAGAAATCTAGCGACCATTTTGAGCCGGCGAGGCGGGGAAAGATCGATCTCGATGCCTTCTCTGCGGTTGATTCAAGCGCCAGTTTTTCATGGATACAGCATTTCGGCGTGGGTGGAGTTTGAGTCCAATGTCAATCCGGTAGAGCTCGGCGAGGCACTGGCCTCAGCTCAGATTGAGGTGCGTGGCCAAAAAGAGGAAGCGCCGCATGGAGTAGGAGCGGCGAGTCAAAGCGGGCTAACAGCGGGAGACATTCGCATCGACCGGAATAATGCTCGAGCTGCGTGGTTCTGGATTGTGGGAGACAACTTGCGTCTGACGGCGGATGCCGTTGCAGATGTACTCGCGGCAATGGGGGCCGAGCGGGGGTGACGAGGCGGGATCTTTTTTTAGCAATCAGCGGCATTGCATTTTCAGCCATGTCATGCGGCTATCGGGTCGGCGGAAAAGCGGACTTGGTGCCGAAGAGCGTGCAGACCATTTGTATTCCTGCCTTCGGGACCTTGACTACTCGTTACCGGCTGGTGGATCTGCTTCCTGAGCAGATTGGGCGCGAATTTATTGCGCGAACACGGTTTCGCATCGTAAAGGACCCCAGCGCGGCGGATGCCGTATTGAACGGCACGATTACCGCGGCACAGGCCTATCCGTCTGTATTTGATCCCACCAGCGGGAAAGCGACGAGCGTGCAAGTAATCGTCGTTTTGACGATCAATCTGCTGGAACGAACCACCGGCCGTGTCCTTTACTCGCGCGCAAATTATGGGTTCCGTGAAAACTATGATGTTGCCGTGGACCCGCATCAGCTTTTTGACGAGAGCGGTCCGGCTTTCGACCGGTTGAGCCGCGATCTGGCCCACGATGTGGTGAGCGCGATTGTCGAGAATTTCTAAGGCGGCAATTGGGACTGCTACCGGAGCAATTTCTCGCGCGCCTGAATAAACAGCCGCTCCTTCCTGCGTATCTGTTTTTGGGCCAGGAAGGATATTGGCGGCGAATTTGCAAAAAGGCGCTTCTTGAACGGGCTCTGCCGCCCGACCAGCGGACGGATGGGCTTACGCAAGCTGATCTGGAGAACACGACGCTTTCAGCGGTGCTGGACGATGCGCGATCGCTTTCGCTATTTGCCTCCGAACGGGTGATTTGGATTTGCAGCGCGGAATTAGCGCTTCCGCGGCGGCTCGCGAGCAGTGGGGCGGAGGGAGAGGATGGCGAGCGGCCGGGTGGATCAGGGTTAGCCGATTACTTGAAAGAACCCACGCCCGGAACTGTGCTGGTATTCGAATGCAGCCGGTATGATTTCGCGGGTGAAGACCGCGCGAAGTTAGAGCGAGTGGAGAAATTTTTTTCCGCGGTCCCGGCGATGGTGGAGTTTCGCCATTTCACTCCCGAATCGAGCCGGTTTCTGGCGCAGGATCTTGCGAAACAATACGGGATCAAATTGGGTGGGGCGGAACTTGCAGTTTTGTTGGAGGCGGTGGCCGGTGACGCCAGCAGACTGGCTGCCGAAATTGAGAAACTTTCGCTGTTTGTGGGGACGGGGCGCGGCGTGACTATGGAGGATTTAGCTGCGCTGGTTCCGAATGCGGCGCAAAGCACAATTTTTGCGTTAGTAAATGCGCTGGGTACACGAGATCGGGCCGGAGCGCTGCGATCGCTGCAGGTGCTCGTGAGAGAGGGCGAGTATTTGCCCCTAGCGCTGACGTTCCTAAGCACGCAGTTCCGCCTCGCGCTTGCGGCAAAAGAAGCGCGCGTGGTTTCCGTTGCGCAGGCGCAGAGTTTTTTTGCAAAAATCGGAGTCAGAATGTGGCGCGACCGCGCCGAGCAGGTGATAGCGACTGCGGGCGCATTTTCGAAGGAGCATCTGGCGAAGGCGATTGCCCTGATTTATGAGACGGACAAGAAGTTTCGTGAGGGCTACAAAGACGACTGGCTGGTGATGGAGTCTTTGGTGCTGGCGTTAACGGTGTCTCGATAGGTGGACGTTCATCCCGGAGGATTGATCTCATAATGGTCGTATGGAAGATGTATTGACCATAGCGGGCCGGACGTTTCGTTCGCGGCTGTTCGTGGGAACTGGAAAATACCTTAGCAAAGCGTTAATGGCGCGATGCCATGCGGCTTCAGGGACCGAGATGGTGACCCTGGCCGTGCGACGAGTAAATCTGACGGACCGCTCGAAAGAATCGGAATTAGATTTTATCGACCGTAGCAAGATTCATATCCTGCCGAACACGGCAGCTTGTTATACCGCGGACGAGGCGGTTCGGACGGCGCGGCTGGCGCAGGAAGTTGGTTTATCGAACTGGATCAAGCTCGAGGTGATTGGCGACCAGAAAACGCTTTTTCCGGATAACGAGGGATTGCTGGAAGCGACACGCATTCTAGTCAAAGAAGGATTCGTGGTGTTGCCGTATACAACCGACGATCTGGTGAATGCCAGGAAACTGATTGACGCGGGGGCGGCGGCGGTGATGCCGTTAGCGGCTCCGATTGGTTCCGGATTGGGCGTTCAGAATGCGGTCAATCTGAAGATATTGCGCCAAGCCATTACAGAAGTTCCGCTCATCGTGGATGCGGGCGTGGGAACGGCTTCGGACGCGGCGATCGCGATGGAACTGGGCTATGACGGGGTGCTGCTCAACACCGCCATTGCCGAAGCGGAGGATTCCGAGCGCATGGCCCATGCGATGAAGCTGGCTATCGAGGCAGGTCGAGCGGCGTTTCTGTCGGGGCGGATGCAAAAGCGGGAATACGCAGTGGCGAGCAGCCCGTTGGTGGGTACGATCGCGTAGCGGCGATTGCGCCACATAGTACTAGAATGGCGCTTCATAGTACCTTTGCGCTTTAGTGCGCTTGCGTTATACACGAAACCGAAATCCAACGGCCAGGCTTCTGGCGTATAAACGTTAAGAACCACTGAAACTTACGTAAGAGAAAACGTGAGGAGGCTCACATGAAGCAGTTGTTGTGCTTGGCTGTGTCGGTTGTCGCAATTGCCCCACTCTGCGCCGCCGCGCCTTGCGGTACTGGCAGTCTGGCAAGTTATATTGCTTTGGGAGCAGGCGGCTGTACGATCGGCGGCAACACGCTCTTCGATTTTCAGGTAGTGAGTGGCACTGCGGGGGCGACGCCCATTGCGCCGGGAAGCATCACCATGACTCCGTTTGGCAGCACGTACGATCCGGGACTTATGGGGCAAACTCACATGACGGCCAGCGCGGGCCAGCAGCTCGAGGCCATCTTTACTTACCGGATCTCCGGGACCTATTTCAGTGGCGATTCCATTACTTTGGGAGGTTCCTCAGAGACCGCCGATGGCGGTGTTACCGATGTACAGAACTACTGCGCGGGCGGGACGTTCGGCCCGGATGGAGTGAGTGGGTGCACAGGGAGTACTACCGGAAGTCTGCTGACGGACGATGGCGTTCAGAACCAGGATTCTGCTTCCTTGCCGTTTAAATCTTTTCTCAACGTGACGGACGATTTCACCTTAGACGGCGGAACGTCTGGGACGGCATCTGGCGGCACCTTTGCGGATCGCTTTAGTTCCGTTCCGGAACCGCTCAGTTTTCTACTCACAGGAATGGGAATTGCTCTTGCGGCGGGCTTCAAATTCCGCAGCGCCGCCGCAGGTTTATTCAGGAGATAAAAGAGGAATATATGAACAGATTCAAACCTCTGCTTTGCATTACAGTCGCGGCCTTACTGATTACTCCGCCGCCGGGATTTGGAGCGAGTCATCGAGAGGCGCCGATTACGGCTCTGGACACCAAGGCCGACATCACGGACATCTACGCGTTCGTCAGCTACGACGATCCGAGCAAGGTAACGATGATCCTGAACGTCGACCCGCTGCTTGCGCCGGGCAACGGTCCCAATTACTTCCCGTTCGACGACAACATCTTGTACGAAATCAAGATAGATAACGACGACGATGCGGTGGAAGAAGTCACATTCCAGTTCCGTTTTCAGACAGAAATTCGAGCGCCAGATGTATTTACCGGTTTCGTCGGCGCAGGGAACGGAATAAACGCGCCGCCGAATGCGCCCCCACCACCCATACCTAA
>JAFASD010000469.1 GCA_019244945.1 Acidobacteriaceae bacterium
CCGGAGCCGAAAATTTCGGCGAAAGCGGCCTGATTCTGCTTCGCCAACGTCGAGGCTAGGGAGGTTGAGACCAGTTGCGGCAGATGCGACGTGAATGCGACGATCCGGTCGTGCTCTGAGGGAGACATTTCAACGATATTGGCGCCGATACGGACCAACCAGGTGCGGAATTCCTTCGAGTTTTGGGTATCGGGGCCGATGGGCGTAAGGACGTAGGTTCGGCCTCGAAACAGATCCGCATCCGCGGCCTGAACGCCACGCTGTTCTTTGCCCGCCATGGGATGACCGCCGAGAAATGTTCCCAACGGCAAACTCTCTGCGCCTTTTTGAACGATGGCGGCTTTGGTGCTTCCGGCGTCGGTCACGAGAAATCCTGGACGGGCCAGCGGGCCGAGTTTTCCCAGCGTTTCGATGATGCGATCGACCGGCTGCGCCAGATAGATCAAATCTGAAACGGCCGCTGCTTTCTCTAAGGTTGCGGTGCCGGAGATCGCGCCTGATTTGAGGCCTGCCTCGAGGGCAGGCGCCGAGCTGACGCCCAGCAATTCGCCAGCAAACCCGGCTTTTCGAAGCGCCAGCCCAAAAGAGCCGCCGATCAGGCCGACTCCCACAATAGCGACAGTTTTCATTTATGCAGCGCGCCCGATTGCGGCCGCGATTGCGCGGATCTGCTGCATCATTTCGGAGAATTGATGAGGACGAAGTGTTTGCGCTCCATCGCTGATCGCGCGATCGGGATCCGGATGCACTTCAACGAGAAGCCCGTCGGCGCCCGCCGCTACCGCCGCACGCGCCATGGGGAGCACGTAATCCCGCTTTCCGGTGCCGTGCGATGGATCGGCAATGACGGGGAGATGAGTGAGACGTTTCAACACGGGAATCGCGGCAATATCCATCGTGTTGCGCGTGCTGGTTTCAAAAGTGCGAATGCCACGCTCGCACAAGATCACTTCATAGTTTCCGCCCGACATGATGTATTCGGCCGAGAGCAGGAGCTCTTCGACGGTGGCGGCGACGCCCCGCTTCAGCAAAACCGGTTTGCGAATTTTGCCGAGTTCCCGGAGCAAGTTGAAGTTCTGCATGTTTCTTGCTCCGACCTGGAGGATGTCGGCGTATTCGAATAACAGCGGAATCTGGGTCTGATCCATCACCTCGCTGACCACCAATAAGCCGTGGCGATCTGCAGCGGATCGCAAGATCCTGAGACCTTCTTCGCCCATGCCTTGGAAACTGTAAGGCGAACTGCGGGGCTTGAATGCTCCGCCGCGAATGACACGCGCACCGCCGGAAGCGACGATCTCGGCAGCGGATTCGATCTGCTCTTGGTTCTCGATGCTGCAAGGGCCGGCCATCGATACAATTTTCGAATCGCCTATGTCCAGACTCCCAATCTTGATGATTGTGCCGGCAGGTTTGAAGTGCCGGCTCGCGAGTTTGTAAGGCGAAACAATCCGGTGGCATTCCTTGACGCCCTCCATTACCTCGAGAATCGCCGGATCGAAATCGTCAATGGGACCTACTCCTCCGAGCACCGTATGCCGGACGCCAGTCGACCGATGCACCGTGAAACCCATCTCCACGAGGCGGCTAATCACCTTCTCCGTCTGGGCTTCGCTTGCCCCTTCTTGCATCACAACAAGCATGGTTACTACCTAGCGGTCCGAATTGGGTTCAAACATTTTGATCTTCTGCACAGTTCTCATCTCATCAATAATGCGTTCAAAGATGCGCTGGACGGCATCGGGAGGAAGCGGCCCATGGTTATGGCCGGCGACGTTCGCCAAAACCTGATCCTCCCGCTTTGGTTCGTAAACGGCAAGCCGGAGATCCTGTTTGATGCGGCCAATTTCTTCCACGATTGCCGTGCGTTGATTTAGCAATTCGAGGAGGCGAAGATCCAACTCGTCGATATGCAAGCGGCAGCGGTCAAGATCATTTAGCGAGAATCTGCTCATCAGGCGCGAAGAGGGGCCGTCAGTTGACGAGTGAAGTTCTCCAGCGTTGCTCTCAGGTTGGGAGAGACAGTGTTGGCTTCGATTAATTTGACAATGGCGCTGCCGACCACGACGGCATCGGCAAGGCCGGTCACCTCGGCGACCTGTTCCGGCGTGCTAATGCCGAAACCGACCGCGATCGGGAGATTGCTGAGCGCGCGCATGCGCTTGACCAGCGGCGCCGCGGCTTCCGATAAAGAAGCTTGTTCGCCTGTAACGCCGGTTCGCGAGACCAGATAGATAAAACCGGAGGAGTGCTCGGCGACTAATCGAAGGCGGCGTTCCGTGCTCGTGGGAGCGGCAAGGAAGATGGTGTCCAGACCCTGCTCGCGCAGCCGCCGAACGGGATCACCGGCTTCTTCCACGCAAAGATCGGTGAGCAGCACACCATCGACGCCGGCATCGGCGGCGTTTCTCGCCAGTTTGTCGAAGCCATAACGCAGAAGTGGGTTCAAATAGCTGAAGAGCAGCAGAGGTATCTGCGAGTGGCGGCGGATTTCACGAACAATTTCCAAAACGAGCGGGACTGTCATTCCCGAGCGCAATGCCCGATCCGAGGCGCGCTGGATGACTCGACCATCGGCAATGGGATCCGAGAAAGGCACTCCGAGCTCAATTAGATGAGCGCCTCCGCGCTCGAGGGCGAGCACGAGCGAGGCTGTATCGCGCGGGCTTGGATCACCGCACGTGAGATAGGCTATGAACGCCTTTTTACCCGCTGAACGGCAGTTGGCAAATAGCGTCGAGATGCGCGTTGCAGTTTCAACCGGCATCGCCGCGTTGCTCCGAAGATGCCGAGTCATCTGGATCCAGCTCCGGCATGTTTTCGCGATAGATGTCGATGTCCTTGTCACCTCTGCCGGACACGTTTACCACGTAAACATGGTTCGGCTCAGACGGTGCACGGCGAATCGCTTCCGCGATGGCGTGGGAGGATTCCAAAGCCGGGATAATTCCTTCCAGACGTGCCAGCGTCTTCGCCGCCGTAAGCGCATCGGCATCACTGATGGAGACATACTCGGCGCGATTGCGGTCGTGCAACCAGGCGTGCTCCGGCCCGATCAGCGCGTAATCGAGACCCGCGGATACCGAGTGCGTCAAGCCGACCTGACCCTGGTCATCCTGTAACAGGTAGCTGAATGCTCCATGCAGAACGCCGGGCGAGCCTCCGCTGAAGCGCGCGGCGTGATCTCCTAGGCGGTGTCCACGGCCACCGGCTTCAATGCCGATGAGACGCACGGACGCATCGCCAACGAAAGGATAAAAAACGCCGATAGCATTGCTACCGCCGCCAACGCAGGCGAGGATGGTATCAGGAAGCCTGCCGATCTGTTCGAGGGATTGAGCGCGAGTTTCTTCGCCGATGACCTTATGAAAGTCGCGAACCATCATGGGATAAGGATGAGCGCCCAAAGCCGATCCGAGTAAATAATGAGTGGTGGCGACATTCGTCACCCAATCGCGCATGGCTTCGCTGATAGCGTCTTTCAAGGTGCGGCTGCCGTTCGCGACGGCAACCACGGTCGCCCCCAGGAGGCGCATGCGAAACACGTTTAGACGCTGGCGGCGCATGTCCTCTTCGCCCATGTAAACCACGCATTCCATGCCGAACAACGCGCAGACGGTAGCGGTGGCTACTCCGTGCTGCCCGGCACCCGTTTCGGCGATGATGCGATGCTTGCCCATGCGCCGAGCCAGTAGAATCTGTCCAAGACAATTGTTGATTTTATGAGCGCCGGTATGCAGCAGGTCTTCGCGCTTGAGCCAGATCTGCGCGCCTCCGCAGCTTTCCGTAAGGCGGCTCGCGAAATAGAGCGGTGTTGGACGGCCGGCGTAATGGTGGAGCAGTGAATGAAGCTCGGCTTCGAAGCTTGGGTCCAGGCGGGCGTCGGAATAGGCGCGCTCGAGTTCCTCGAGGGGCGACATCAAAACTTCGGGAACGTATCGGCCACCGTACGGACCGAAATGGCCCAGCGCGTCCGGGAGCGTGGTTGAACTCATGGCGCAGTTTCCTGAGGAAGGCGGCTCGCCTCCAACGCGGCTTGGACAAATTCACGGACTCGGCGCGGATCCTTTTTGCCTGGGCTTGATTCCAGGCGCGAGCAGGCATCCACACCCCGCGGTTGCGCAATTCGAATTGCTTCGGCAACGTTCGTGCCGTCGAGTCCGCCTGCGATGATGATCGGAACGGGAGAACCTGCCGCGAGCTTCCAATTGAATGTCTTCCCCGAGCCGCCGGATCCTTCGGCCGCCGCATCCATGAGGTAGGCTTCAGCGTCCGGATCCTGGATGGGATCGCCCGGCTGAATCGCCCTCCAGATACGGTGATGGCCATTGGTCCGACCGGACCCGTGAATTTGGAGGACATCCAGAGGGGTCTGATTCACCGCGTCTTCCGAAAGATCTACGAACACGCCTACCTTCAAAAATGAGCCCGGGATGACGCGAATAATTTCCCGAGCGCGCCGGGGATCGATATAACGCGGACTGGCTGGATGAAAGTTAAATCCGAGCGCGTTCGCTCCGGCCTCAATCGCGATGCGGGCGTCCTCTTCATTCGTGATACCGCAGATTTTTATGATCAACATGGCGCGGGTTGAAGCAAAGCCTTCAGCGAAGCGGTCGGGTTTCGAGACTTCATCAGCGATTCGCCGATCAAGAACGCCTGGAAGCCCGCTCCTGACAGCAGATCAACGTCGGCGCGGTTGTGTATGCCGCTCTCACTCACCCGCAGCGCATTCGCCGGCATCAAATAGCTCAGACGCAGAGAGGTGTCTAACGAGACTTCGAAGGTTTCCAAATCGCGATTGTTTACGCCGATGATTTCAGCGCCGGAATCAGTCGCTTTCGCAAGGTCTTCTTGAGTATGGACCTCTACGAGAGATGCCATGTGCAACGAGGAGGCGAGCTCTCGAAAACTCTGAAGCTCGGAGACGTCCAGGATGGCGGCGATCAGGAGTATCGCGTCGGCTCCATGCGCAGCCGCTTCGAAAATCTGTATCCGGTCGATCACGAAATCTTTTCGGAGAACCGGGATATTGACTGCGGCGCGCGCGGCTTCGAGATCATGCAGGGAGCCCTGGAAATACTGCCTGTCTGTGAGTACCGACAAACAGGCTGTGCCGCCCTCTTCGTAGGCGTGTGCAAGGAAGGCTGGATGAAAGTCCGGTTGAAGCAGGCCCTTGCTCGGGGAAGCCTTCTTGATTTCAGCGATAATGGCAGGCTGAGCCATTCGAAGCGCCTGCCCAAACGAGCGGGGATGCGACTTGCGTTCGTGCGCCGCGCGCTCTAAAATCGCTGCGCGTGAATGCAACTCAACAACTTCCTCGTTCTTGTGCTGAACGATTCCGGCAAGCATGCCGGATTGCGCGCGGGACATCATGGGCAGGGCTTCAGAACCCTCATCGTAACAGGTCAGGAAGCCCTGCCGGTCAATCCCTAGTGTTGGCTTACACTCGCCGTTTGAGACCGCTCCCGCAGCAAGGATTCTAATGCCGCGAGGCGCGTTTCCAATTGCTCGATCGTACGATGCTGCTTCTGCAATTCATTGAGAAGCAGGGCGGGGAGTTCGTGATAACGGACTGATTCGACCTGCCCGTTCTGGCCGTAAGATACCAGTTCCGGATAGACCTTTAAAACCTCCTCGCCGATCAGGCCATATTGCAGGGGTTTGCTGCCGTCTTCGGCGGGCTGTTTGTAGCGGAACGTCACCGGACGAAGCTGCATGAGTGCATCGCTGCTCTGTCCCATGTCTTGGATATCGTCTTTGTAGCGCGCCGAGGAAGAAGCGACCCCGAGCTGGCCGTTGGCCGTGATCAAAACGGCCGAACCGGAAACGGTTGCACCGACGATTCCGGCGATGTAGGTTGCCGTCTGGGTACCGGGATCACCGATACGGATTGTGTTAGATTCATCGCCCGGGGTGGTTGACGGCGCGCCAATATTGATGTTATTCCCACCCGCAACGATATTGCCGCCAGCGCCGTATCCAATAGCTATGTTGTCGCCGCCGGTTGTGGCGTTCAAGAGCGCGTAACTTCCGACAGCGGTGTCGTTGTTTTCGGTAGTCGCGGTCGGCAGTGCCTCATATCCCACCGCGGTATTGTAATTCCCGGTGGTGCTATTCACCAGCGCGAAATATCCCACTCCGGTGTTGTATGATCCCGCGCCGTTATAGTAAAGCGACTCGAATCCGACTGCGGTGTTGTCTTGGCCGGAACTACTGTTGCTCAGCGCAAGAGCCCCCGAGGCAGTATTGTAGCTTCCGGTGGCGTTGACTAGTGAAAAGGACCCGAAGGCGCTGTTGGATACACCTGTATTGTTCAGCAGGCTGTTCGTTCCGAAGCCTGTGCTGTCGGTACTTACGTTTGTTGGAGGCGCGAAGTAGCCGTAAAGATCGATGACTATATCCGTTGTGTTCGTCGCATACACATCGATGGCTCCATTGGTGCCGGCTTCAATGACAACTCCGTTGGACAGAATTAAGCCGGTCTCATCGTTCAAACTCGAGACCAAGGGCTGCGATTGGCCGTCGGGCCACATCGTTATGTAATGGAGGATCCCCTGCGGAACGACGGCTATGTTGAACGCATATCCGAGTGAGCCGGACGGGACGTTACAATTGGTGCTTTGCGGGAGCGGGAAAACGCGGGTTGTGCCCCCGGTTATAGAGGGGCCGCCAAAGGTCCCGTTTGGGTTGCGCGTGTCCACGACACGACAGGGTGTAATTCCAACGAAATTCCCTGGCTGCGATTGAGCCCAGAGAGCGGATGAGCTCAACGCGCCCACCCAGAGAACGGCAAAGCTGCCACGATAGAAAAACTGTAGAGCCACAAAATGTCCTTTCATTCCTGCAAGTGGCAGGACAAAGGTACTCTACCTCTGTTGCGAGAGAAAAGACAATGGTTAGCCGATCAGGATTCTCCCTAGTTTTCCCGGCTTAATGGGGCGTGCTCACCGTCGCGAGGTAGTTCCCGTAGCCGACGACGATGGTAGAGCCGATGAGCACGGCGAGACCTAGGCCGAGCAGGCGAATGGCGGGTCGACCGGCTCCTTTCCATTCTTTAAGGCCAATTCCCCACAGAGAACTGAAGATGATGATGCTGGCCATGTGGATGGTCCAACTGGAGAATTTGAATCTACCCATTTGGGTCTCGCCCATGGTGTAGAAGAAGAATTGCATATACCAGGTCACTCCCGCCAAAGCGCACAGGAAATAGTTCCGCAGAAGCGGAACATGGACAGTTTCGCGAATGAGGGCGGCGGGGGTGTGCGTCAGGACGCTCGTAGCGGGACCTGAGAGCGCGGTCTCTTCGATGGGCTGAGGCGCATGGAGGTCACTTGGAGGGGCTGGAATTTCGGAGCTCAGGTATTCATGGCCGGTTCTATTGCGGATGTTGAGCAGAACCGTCCATATGAAATTGGTTGTGAAGCCGCCAATCAGGATGACGACCAGTACTGGTAAGCCCTGCCACAAAGGAGGCGTTCCCGCGCGCAAAGTAAGGCTTCTGATGGGATCACCTGCAGCGAGTCCGTAGGCAAAGCAGGCGCTCATTACCCCGGAAAGCGTGGCGACGAGCAGGCCTTTTCTTAAATCGAACTCTTTGATGACTTGTTTTTGGGCTTCCGGAGGCATGGCGCGTTCCTTATAGATTCCGGCGAGGCCGACGATCGCAATGCCCAGGAGGCAAACGCCAATTCCTGCCAAGATCACCTGGCCGGAGGAGGTGTGCAAGATGTGGCTTACAAACTCACCGCTGAAAATCGGAGGCATCAAAGTACCGAATGTCGCGCACAGGCCCAATACGATAGCCATGCCGAGCGACAACCCGAGATAGCGCATCGTCAGGCCGAAGGTGAGGCCGCCCACGCCCCACAGTAATCCGAAGAAATAGCACCAGAACAGGTTTTTTGCGGGAACTGCCGAGAGAACGGACGCGAGGTTTTTTGTGAGTAGAAACCCGATGATCCAGGGCGCAATGATCCAGCTAAAGAGGCCGCCGACGAGCCAATAGGTTTCCCAAGACCAGCGTTTCACGACGCGATATGGGACATAAAAGCTGCCGGAGGCGAGGCCGCCCAGCCAATGAAAGACAACACCGAGCGCTGGATTGGGAATCATGGCTCCTCCCTGCTGGGAGAACCTGGCTCAGACTCAAGATGAAAGACTTCTTCCAGGCAGAGCAGTGCGCGGTCCGGCAAATTACCCGATGGCTGAATGAAAAAGGGCACCATCTCGCGCTGCCAGCGTTCATTCACCTCACGTTTGGCCATTTCTGCTTTCGCGCGCTCAAAGTTCTCCGTCTCCAAGTACCCGACCAGGAGTCCATCAGGACGCAAGAAGAGCGAATAGTTACTCCAGCCAGTTTCGCGAAGTGCCTGTTGCATTTCCGGCCACACAGCGCGATGGCGCTCTTTGTATTCCTCTAGCCGTTCCGGCCGGACGTGCAGTAGAAAGCAGACGCGTTCCATTCGGCTTACCGCAAGAAGGCTTCCGGGAGGCCGCCATCCACAGGAATGATATGACCCGTCGTTTTTGCGCTTTCGTCGCTGGCAAGCCAGACGATCGCATGAGCACAGTCTTGGGGAAGAATCGGCTTGCGTGTGAGCGTCCGTTGCGCATAGAATTCCGCGAGCTTGCTCCGCAGATCTTCGGTCGATGCCGATTCGGAGAAATCGATTTGGTATTTCTGCAACGATTGGATCACGCGATCACGCGGGAACATGGTGGAGCCGGCGACCACAGTGGCGGGCGCGATGCCGTTGACCCGTACGTCGGGCGCGAGTTTTATGGCGAGCTCGCGAACCAGATGGCTGACGGCCGCTTTGCTCGCGTCGTAGGCTTCACTCCCTTGCTTCGGAACGATAGCGTTGGCCGAGCTTGTCAAGACGATAGCGCCCGACAGGTTTTGATCGCGAAAGATCCATTCTGTTTCTCTTGCGAGAAGATAATTGCCAGTCACGTTTACTGAAAACGTCTTGCCCCACTGGTTCTCCGTTAGCTGGCCACTGCTCCCTGCGACCGGGAAAATCGCGGCGGTGTTGATGATTCCATCGATTCCGCCGAATTGCAAGACGGTGTATTTGGCGGCGGCGGTGAGACTCTCAGACGAACTGAGGTCGGCGCGCGTGTAGGAAACAGCATCGCGGGAGGAGATCGCGGCGGCTTCCGCTGCGGCGCTTGCAGCAGCTTCTACGTTTTGATCAGCGATGACGAGATGCGCGCCTTTCCGGGCAAAAAGGAGCGCCACTTCGCGCCCAATACCGCTTCCTCCACCTATCACGAGCAGGATTTTTCGGCTGAACTCGGCTTCCGCGGGCATGCGCTGCAACTTGGCTTCTTCGAGCGCCCAATATTCAATCCGGAACGCTTCCGAGCGCGGCAGTGCGACGTAGTTGTGGAAACTGGTGAAGTGGCCGGATTGCTCCGCGCGCCGGGCTTGCGGAAAAGGATGGTTGATTTGCCCCGATTCGAGCGCATTTGCGCCAGCCATCACGTGAATGGCGTTTATGAAGAACTCCGTTGTGATTCGAGCTTCTCGCTTATTCTTCCCGAAGCCAAAAATACCCAGACCGGGAACGATGACGACGGACGGGTTGGCATCGCGAAGAGGCGGAGAATCAGGAATCGCCCAATCGCCGTAATAAGAGGCGTACTCGTTGCGGTAGGTTTCAGCGCGTCGACCAATCAGAGTTTTGAGAACGTCTACGCCTTGCTCACCCGGCTTCCAGTCCAGAAACAGAGGGCAGATTCGGGTTCGGAGGAAATGATCCGGGCAACTGGTGCCAAGCGCGCCAAGCTCACGTGACCATTTCGAGCAGGCGAAGCTGAGCGCGTCTTCGTTATCGACGTAATGCGCGATCACGCGGCGGTTGGATGAAAGCACTCCTCGTAAAGCCGGGAGGACGGCGGCAGCAATGGCTTGGCGATCCGGGAGTGGAGCGTAGGCTGGTCCACCAAAGAGCGGACCCGCTTTCGCTTGGTGCTCGAGTACGAAATCGCCCATCTGATCGATGGTGCGGATGCTGCTGAGATAACACTCGCGCTGGGTATTGCCCCAGGTAAAAAGACCATGGCTGCCGAGTAGCACTCCGTCGCAGGCCGGATTTTCACAGATCGCGCGTTCTAAGAGGAGCGCGAGTTCAAAGCCGGGTCTCTGCCAAGGGAGCCAGACAATATTGCGGCCGAATCGCCGGTTGAACTCTTCGAGTTTGTCCTTGCCGTTTGCGCTAGCGGCTATGGCGATGGCCCAATCGGGATGGAGGTGGTCGACGTGCGGGAATGGAAGAAACGCGTGCAGCGGAGTATCGATGGAAGCCGCTACGCGATTCTCTCCGAACGCGGAAAGCGGATAGTAGCGGACCATTTCGTCTTCATGCGCCTCGCCGCGATAAAGATCCTTGAGTTGCGCGAGGCGGTCGAGATAAAGCAGAGCAAATCCGGTTTCCTTGATGGAGCCGAGATCGCCCCCGCTTCCTTTCACCGCGAGGACTCGGGTGGGTTTTCCTGTGAATGGATCCGGCAGTTCGATTTTTGAGCTGGTATTTCCGCCTCCGAAGTTGGTGATGCGCAGATCGGCGCCGAGAAGATTCGAGCGGTAGCGGAGGAGCGCGAGCGGATTGGCGGCAAGCGAGGCAGCTTCCTTCTCGTCCCATAGGTCCTGCAGATGTGCGATTTCGCTGATTTCAGGCATGTGACTTCACTCCGCAGTTAGTGGCCGGGCCAAGATGACGTCCAAAATCCTAGGCCCGTGCACGCCTTTAATCCGAGTCATCTCGATGTCAGACGTGGCCGATGGGCCGGAAACGGTGGTTATCGGTACAGTTTTAAGTTTTTCCATTTCCCGAATGCCTTCCGCTACAGTTTCGACGACTTGATACTCGAAAACCACACAAAGATGATAGTCGGGGATCAGAGTCAGGGCGCGGCGACCTTCGCCGGGTGAATGGCGCAAGACGATCGTTCCTGTAGCCGCGATCGCGATTGCACATCCGGTCAGTACTCCTTCGCTTTGATCGATTTCGTGAAAGCTGAGTCCCTTGTCACGCTGAAATGTGAAAGAATCAGGCAGCCATTCATGAGGAAGATTATCGGGGATGAGCAAACCGCGCTTGCCTCGTTCGAGGAGCGCTTGTGCAATGGTCTCGCGAATAGCTGTTTCTCGGCAGCGATGAACGCTTGCTCCATAGTCGTGCAGTCGATCAACGAAAAGGTTCAGTCGGGTTTGAACGTCGAGTGTTGGCGACTGGCGATACTCGCGGGGAATCATTTCGTACTCCGCTTCGCGTAATCCGCCGGCGCTGCCTGTCGAGCGGCGAATTTTTTCAAAGATCTCTGCTCTCGCGTCGCTCATAGCTTTGATTTTTGACGCCTTGCCCACCATTCACGGAACGATTCTGCTGGAATTGCCGGCAAGTCCCGCGACTCGGTCCAGCCGGCCAATGTTCCTGGTAATTTCCGGATGGTCCCGTTTCGTTCAAACGGCTTTTGGCCGATTCGCGCCAGTTTCTGTGCCGCGGAGAAGCGATGTGAATTGGACAGCGCGAATGACGCGCCTTTCATCGCGAGCCGCTCGGAAATTGGAGGATCTCCGTTCTGAACAAGCTTGCTTCGAAGATGAATTAGAATTTCCGGGATATTGATCTTGACGGGGCAGACTTCATAACAGGCGCCACAGAGCGATGAAGCGTAAGGAAGCGATTGCGAATGTTCCATGGATTGGAGTTGCGGCGTCAGGATCGCGCCAATCGGGCCGGCATAGACCGATCCATAGGCGAGGCCTCCCGTTTGACGGTAGACGGGGCAGGCGTTCAAACACGCTCCGCAGCGTATGCAATCCAAAGTCTCACGCGAGTGCTCATCTGCGAGGACGTTGGTTCTGCCATTATCCAGCAGCACGACGTGAAATTCGCGCGGGCCATCGCCCGGCGTAAGGCCAGTCCAGATGGAATTGTACGGATTCATGCGCTCGCCTGTCGCGGAGCGTGGAAGCAATTGGAGGAATACCTCGAGGTCTTGAAATTTGGGGATGACTTTCTCAATGCCCACAAGAGTTATCAGTACCTCGGGCAACGAAACACACATGCGCCCATTGCCCTCGGATTCGACGACGCAGACGGACCCGGTTTCGGCGATCGCGAAATTCGCTCCGCTAATCGCGAATTTCACTCGCAAGAACTTTTCACGAAGATAGCGGCGCGCTGCTTCGGCGAGATCCTCCGGCCGGTCGCCCAGTTCGCTGAGGTTCATTTTCTCGAGAAAGAGGCGACGAATTTCGGTCTTGTTGCGATGCAAAGCGGGGACGACGATGTGCGATGGTTTGTCGTTCCCAAGCTGAACAATCAGATCGGCGAGATCTGTTTCCTGCGGCTGTATTCCGGCAGATTCCAAAGCGGCGTTCAAGCCGATTTCGTCCGAAGTCATGGTTTTGACCTTGATGACTTCGGACGCCTTGTGGGTATGAAGAATTTCGACGATGATTCGATTTGCCTCGTCCGCATCCCGCGCCCAATGCACGCGGCCGCCCGCCGCCGTGCAGGCGGCCTCGAACTGATCGAGATAGTAATCCAGATGCCGCAAAACGTGCTCTTTGATGCGATGTCCCGATTCGCGCAGCGCTTGCCAATCAGACATTTCGACCACTACTTTGGCTCGCTTATTCGTGATTACGTCGGTGGCATGACGGACGTTCTTTCTCAGCTGCGCGTTCGCGAGCAGATCCTTCGCAGCAGCCGGAAAATCGGGCGCCTGCGCCGCTTCGCCGACCCGTACGCTCATTCGTATTCCCCCGAGTCCGTAGCGGCAAGAATTTCGGCAATGTGCATACATCGAACTCCGGTTCCGTGACGGCTCAGAGCGCCCTGAATATGCATGAGGCAGGAGTTGTCAACCGCAGTGCAGATTTCTGCGCCGGTGTCTAAGACGCAACGCACTTTGTCAGACAACATGGCGACTGAAACATCTGCATTCTTGACCGCGAAGGTTCCGCCGAAGCCACAGCATTGGTCGCTTTCTGGCAGATCGATGAGCTTTAGCCCGTGCACCTTCTGTAATAAACGACGCGGCCTTTGTCCAAGGTGAAGGGAACGGAGCGAATGACAGGACGGATGCAGCGTAACGGAGTGCGGGAAAGAGGCTAACACGTCTGTCACTCCCAGCTTGTCGATCAGCAGCTCAGTAAATTCGAAAACGCGCGGAAGTAACTCGTCGACGCGTTCGCAAATCGCGCGGTTGCCTGTTTCGGCAGCCATTTTCGGGTAATGATCGCGAATCATTGCCACGCAGGATGAGGAGGGGATGCAGACGATCTCGGCATCTTCGAACACGTCGAGAAAACGCCGCATCATCGGGAAGGTCTCGCGCTGATAGCCAGTGTTGTAATGCATCTGGCCGCAGCAGGTCTGCGCTTGCCGAAATTCAACGGTGTGACCAAGCCGTTCGAGTAGCGTGACTACGGCTCTTCCAGTCTCGGGAAAGAGCGTGTCGTTGTAACAGGTGATAAACAGCGAGACGAGCACTGAGTGGCTATAAGGCGCCGGTCACTTTGAACACGATTGCGTAGTCACTTGGCTTTTGTTGCGGCATGGTCACTTTCAAACCGGAACTGTCTTGTGACCAGTCGAGCTTTCCGTCGAATCCGAGCAGCGCTACATCTTGGATCTTTCCCACCTGCAATTCGGTTTGTTGCGCGAGAGGCTGAATCACTGCCTGGTTTTCGGGCCATCCCATTACAAGCGCATAGAGACTGCCGCTCTTGGTGGTGAAGCGAACGTCCGCTGCGGTGAGATCTTTGCGCTTACTTTCGTTGAATTGGGAGCTCTGGGCCGAAGTTTCCGTTCCCGGTCCTTCGCCAAAGATTTTCCAGGGACGCGTGCCGTGAATCGCCTCGCTGTTGACGGCCATCCATTTCGTGATTTCCGAAAGCACTTTCAGTTCCTCGGGATCGAGAGCGCCGCTCGCTGGCAGAGGGAAATTCAGGACCAGGTTGCCGTTTCTGCTCACAATATCTGCAAGCATGTCGATGACCGTCTTCGGCGTTTTGTACCGAATGTCGCGTTTGTAGTGCCAATCGCCGATGCAGGTATCGGTTTGCCAAGGGCGCGGCCATATCTTGTCCACGACGCCACGTTCTACATCCAGCGTGGCGATGCCCTTTTCGGTATCCTGCAGCCGCTTACTCGTGTAAACAACCTCCGCTTTACCGCCGTTCCGATTCGCGCTCAAGTTGTAGTGATGCGCGACCAGACTTAGGCCGTAATCTTCAAATGGCAATGAACCGTCTGTGTAGAGCAAATCGGGTTGGTATTGATCCACCAGATCTTTGATCCGCATGTACCAATGGCGCTTCCACCATTCCGGTATTCCGCTCTCATTCCAATCCAGGTCCTTCCAGATGTCATCGGAATCGACATACAGATCGAAGAATTTCGGATTAGTCCCGTCATAAGGCACTCCTGCGTAAGGACCGGTTTGATCCTGCCCGTGACTAACGGAGAACCATTTGTAAGTAATCCAAAGGTGCTCGCTGACTCCGAACTTGAGGCCTTCCGCCAAAGCCACCTTGCGCCACATGCCGACGATGTCCTTCTTCGGACCCATATTCACCGCATTCCATGGCTGGTGCTTGGAGTTCCAGAGATCGAAATTGTCATGGTGCACGCCCATGCTCATGAAATACTTCGCGCCGGCTTTCTTGTAAAGCCGTATCAGTTCGGCGGGCTCGAATTTTTCGGCCTTCCACGCCGGGATGGTGTCCTTGTATCCGAACTTCGAAGGAGGGCCGTACGTTTTCACATGGTAGTTGTATTGCGGGCTGCCTTCCATATACATGTTGCGCGCATACCAATCGCCGTCTTCGATCGCGGATTGCGGTCCCCAATGCGCCCAAATGCCGAACTTGGCATCCCGGAACCACTCGGGAATTTCGTAATTGCTGAGCGATTTTCTGGTTCCCTGAAATGGCCCCTTCTCGATCTCGATACCGGGCGACAATTCCGGCTGTACTGCGCGTAAAGAGAGAGCAGGAATTCCGCCCGCCAAAAATCTGACTGCAGTTCTTCTAGTGATCGTCATAGCGCCAATTTAGACATTAACTCCTGACGCGAGAAAGCCCCCATCTACTCCGATGCACTGGCCTGTCACAAACGTGGATGCGTGAGAAGCCAGAAAAATGGCCGCGCCGACCAGCTCCGGCACTTCGCCGAAGCGCTTCATGGGCGTTCGCATCAGGAGTTCGCGGCCTCTATCGGTGCCGTCCAAGAGTCCGGCATTGAGTTCCGTGCGAAAAACTCCCGGTGCAATCGCGTTGACAGTGATGCCTTTCGGCGCCCATTCGACTGCAAGACTTCTCGTCAATCCCAGAACAGCCGATTTCGATGTGGAATAAGCGGCGACTTCCATGAAACCGAGATAAGAGGTTAGAGAGGCAATGTTGATGACTCGACCTCGGCCGCTCTCGGCAAGCGGTTGATAAAAACTCT
>JAFASD010000122.1 GCA_019244945.1 Acidobacteriaceae bacterium
GCAACAGCCGTTGCCTGGCTCATCATCCTGAAGCTTGCGACGCACTGGTTTCCACGCCGCCGGTTTGCGATGCTTTCCGGATTAGGCCTCTTCGTCGGCAATATCGGATCTCTCACCGCGCAGGTCCCGCTTCGACTGCTCATCGAAAACTTCGGATGGCGAACTACAGTCATCGCTTCGGGTATTGTGACTCTGGGTACCGGGTTGATCGGGTGGTTCGTCGTTGAAAACGATCCATCCATCAAAGGATTCACCAGCTATGCTCCGCATGAAGTCAGAGACCGCACGGCTACAAGCTTCCGGGATGTCCTTAGGGGCTTGCGTCACGTGTTCGAATACGCGAACACATGGTTGATCTTCTTCGCGCAGGGCGGAATGGTGGGTCCAGTACTTAGCTTTGCAGGACTGTGGGGCGTTCCCTTCGTCTCGCGACGATACGGTCTGAGCTCCAGGTCCGCAGCGGCCGTCTGCTCGGTGATGATCGTTTGCTGGGCTGTGGCCAGTCCCATTTGCGGAGGCCTTTCTGACCGGATCGGCCGGCGCAAACCCATTTACCTGGGCGGGGCTTTGATCTCGACTATTGGTTGGATCGTCCTGTTTTACGTTCCGGCGCTTCCGCTCTCGGTATTCGTGACCGTAGCGGCTGTCACAACCGTGGCCTGCGGCTCAGGTGTGTTGGGCTTTGCTTACAGCAAGGAAAAAGTCCCTATCCGCTACATAGGAACGATCTCTGCCGTGACCAATATCGGGAACATGCTGGGACCGACTTTACTGCAACCGGCGATCGGTTGGATGCTAGACAAAAGGTGGACTGGAGAGATGTTGAATGGGGCGCGAGTTTACAACGTGCATGCGTTTCAAGCGGCATTCGCGCTCATTGTGCTTTGGTCGACACTGGCGTGCGTTTTGATCGGACTCACGAAGGAAACGTACTGCGAACAGAACGTCTGAAATCGCGCGTAGACTCGTAGGCCTGGGATAGCGATCTTAACTTTGAGAGTGTAACGGTAAGGTCACCGTTAATAGATGTTACGGGGGCATCTACGGTGCTACGGTCGGGAAGATGCGCATTCGCACTCATTGGTTAGACACTGGTCACGTTTTCGCCCTGGCAGTTTTCGTCGCAATCACTTCTGTCTCGGTTGCAACCGCGCGGCACGCAACTGCTCAGAGTCAACCTAATTCTACGCAGGGCCGAACGCAGGGTCCACGCCCGAGCGGCCGGCGCAATGGTCAGAAGGCCATTCTCATCTGGGCGGATACCAGAAACGGCATCGCTCAACATGACTCTGTGTCACACGCCATGTCCGTCATAGAACGCCTCGGGTATGAGTCAGGGGCGTATTTTGCCTACATCAGAACCGATTCCAACATCATTTCAAATCACCCTAAGATGACCGATGGCAAACCGGCCAGCGGCGGCCCAAGTCTCGCGAATGTGGATGCAATCTTCTTCCTCGGTCACCGTGAAATCGAGCTCGATCCTGGTCAGAGGGCCGATTTGTTGGCGTTCGTCCATGACGAGGGGAAAGGTTTCGTAGCGGCTCATACAGCTTTGACGGCTTTTGAATCCTGGCCGGAGTTTGGGGAATTGCTGGGCGGACGCTTCGATGGTCACCCTTGGGGGAATGTGGAAGGTTCTGTCCTTAATGAGGAACCGACATTTCCTGCGACGAAGCATTTTCCGGCAACCCTCACGATTAAGGACGAGTTCTACAGGCCGAAAGACTTCTCCCGCGACAAAATAGACGTGCTTCTCAGATTGGACACTAGCAAACTCCAGACACTTCGGCCTATGGGTGGCGAACACAGTGATGACGTCCCATTAGCTTGGGCGAAAATGTATGGAAAAGGCCGGGTCTTTTATTCATCGTTCGCTCACGATGCGAGTACCTGGGACAATCCGGATGTTCAGAAAATGTACTTCGAGGCCATCAAATGGGCTCTGGGCATGACGGATGGCGAAGTGAAACCGCATCCTATACGAGTCTCCAGCGCGGCTCCCGAAGGAAAATGATGAAACTCTGGAGACGATATCTTAATCACCGTGCTAAAGCGACGACTGCGCACGTGAGTAACTTTAAGGGTCAACATTCTCGTGATTTCGGTCCCTCTGACGGTCAAGCGCCCGCGCTTCGAACCCTGCTTAATTGGCGGTTGCTAACGATTGCATATTAGGCAATCTGTCTTGCGTACAATAGTACGGGCATTCTAGCCAGGAAGCGGAGAGGCCGTCTTCAACCCAAAGATTTACTGCCCCTCGCAGAGCAAGTTTCAAATCACCCGAGACCTGATCTTTACTTTTCGGGAGGAGTTCTATCGTGAAGGAAATTGAAATTACAAATAGCTCGCGTCGCGAGTTTCTGCTGGCGGGCGCCGCTCTTTCGCTTGCGACGACGGCGAGCGGACAGAACGCGTCTTCCGAGGCCGAGGGCCGGA
>JAFASD010000257.1 GCA_019244945.1 Acidobacteriaceae bacterium
TATGACGGCAATAAAGCCCCGAATCTTCGTTTCCTATTCGAGAAAGGACAGCGAGTTTGTCGGGAAGATTAGCGCTGATCTGAACAGATCAGGTATTGAGTGTTGGATCGACATTTCGTCGATACAAGCCGGAGATAGATTAAAACGGGCGATTTTCGCAGAAGGCATTCCTGAGTGTAACCTATTCTTTGCGTACGTCACTCGCCACTACCTTGAATCACATTGGTGCATGCAGGAACTAAGACAAGCTCTCGAGACCACCCGTGTGCTCGTAACGCCATTTGCGGATTCAAGAGAGACGATGGAGGCGATCCCGAGTGACATCAGGGACGAGGTGCATTGCGGCCTACTTGGATATGAGAGTTATTGGCCCTCAATCCTCGAGTTGTCAGGCAAGGCCTGGGAATCACTGCAGATAGTAAGAAGACTTGTCTCTTCAGCGGATCATATTTTGACTGGCCCCGCAATCTTCGATTCAGAAGGGTACAGGAGAACTGACCTCCTGAAACGTATCAAAAACGAATTGATACTTGCTGCTGCCAACCTAAGAAGCTGGTTGAGCGACGCCGAAACTAGAGCAAGTCTCATCGATATGGTCAAAAGGCGACGCATCCGAGTCACCCTTATTCTCGCGACCTATGAAACGCTTAGAGCCATTTCCGCGGAAGGCGCTGCACACCTTCGGCAGAGCGTAGAAGATATAAAAGAGATGCTAGGAGGCCTGGACGAGAGCGAACGTAAGCTGATGAAAGCTCACTTTCATGTGGGTGCGACAACGCTCTCTGCGGTCTTCATCGACCCTGAACGACCTGACGGGGTGTTGTTTTTTAATCCAAGGTGGGCGATCCAATTCTTACCTCAGGACCGACTCACATGCGTGATAGACAAAACAATCAACTCCGCCGAGCTGTTCAAGGCTATTCACAACAGCGTATTTCTCATGACGCAGCGTGATGCAAAGACCATAGATGAAATGCTTGCTTATTCTTGATTTCAAATTACCCGCCCGACACACAAAATGAGCGGATGTTGTCCGCTAACTTCATCCCTGCCCGAACTCGGGTTCCAGAAGGTCTGGGATGAGTTTATCCGTCCAAGATCGCGAAGAAAGCCGATTTCAATAGGACCATGGCGATGTCGCGTGAACACCGGACAGGTAGCATCTCGCCATTTTCCCGGCTCGTGCATTTGGTGCATTTCGTCGTGGGACGCGATCCGCACCAGTTCCGAACCCCTGGCTGTGTTGATGCCCGTGAGGGCAGCCGCGCCGCCATTCACTAACGACGATATCTGTCAGCTCATGCGGAATGCTGCTCTCTCCAGTTGTTATCGTCATGTGAAAGACGCACTACGGTTGGTCCCTATTCCGAGATTCTAAGATCCACCGCTGCCAACTTCGAAGGGACCGAGCCTGCATTCCCAGCCAGAACGTTTATGTTCGAGTGTGGGAACCACCGGCACAGTTGGTTGTGGAATCGGTAAAGCGCGATATCCGCCCGTTGGGAGTGCTTCGAGGAATGGAAACACGGCACCTGCTGGTAGCCGGAACAACTGGGAACTTGCCGTTGCGAGCTTGAGATTGGTACCATTTGCGGTCGGCTTTTGGCGGGAAGGCCAGGACGAGGATGCCAAAAACTACCACGCCATTAACAGACCATATTTGTCAGCCTTCATAGAACACCTTTTGAGACACGGTATTTATCTCCTTTGCGTTGAATACAGAATTCAACAACGGCAAGTCTTACGTTCAGCACTCCGCTGCTGCTCACGCCTACGCAGCATGGTTTTTGGGATACGCTTCAACTCTCCGGAATGTGTACTTAGGAATGCGAGAACTGCGCAAGAAAATATTCAGCGCGAGTAGATATTTTGGGCCTGAAAGCCATCAGCGGTAGTTCAGGCGCTCCGTAATCGTAACCGGCCTCGTGAGGCTAAAGCTGAGACGGCTCTCCATCGGAACCACGACGGTTCTCTGATTCCTGCTGTTGACATTGGCTGTTCCGCTATCTTCGCCGAAACCATCGCTGATTCCCGCGCCTCTGGCTGCGCCGGAGAGCGCTCCGACAACGGCTCCAAATGCTGCGCCCACTGCCATTCTCGGCGTGTTTTGCAGCCGCAGCTTGGCTCCAGTCTTGCCCCAGGGAGTGGTTTCAACTCGAATGCGCTGCCCATCCGTGGTGTTGATCTCAGATAATTGCAAGGTCAACGCTGACACTCCACTCATCAGCTTGGCTCGTTCGAGACTCACGATTCGGCCCGAAACCAGCGACCCTCTTTCGGCAATGATAAAGCCGTTTGCGGTGACCGGTGATTCCAACGTGCCCCGGAACGTGTCGCCGATCAGGTTTCGATCAGTCGATAAAGTCTCGATTAGTTTTATCGTTAGTTGGGTTCCGGGTTGAAGAGTGACAACTTGCGGCTCTCTCGGAACGGGAACGGGTTGGACACTCGCCTGCGGAGCGGGCTGATGCACTGTGGGGTATTGTTGCGAGGCGTTATTCCGGGTCTGCTGGGGCACGGGAGCGCTCGTCTCGGCTAGCGCCTGGGGGCCAGCAGGCGCCGTGCTCTGGTAAGTGATGGCAGGAGCACTGGCCAGAGCTAGGCGACTCGGAATCACCGTCGAAGCCGTCTTCTGAACGATTTCCGCTCGCGGAAGCGCATGA
>JAFASD010000288.1 GCA_019244945.1 Acidobacteriaceae bacterium
TTAGGGGTTGCGCGCGATAACGCCCTGATGTCAGCGTGTCTCAAACATGATCTGCCGTATCAGCACGGCCGCGGCTTTGATCTGTTACCCGCGGAAACCAAAGCCGCTTATGAGAATGCGTTTGCATTGACCTTGGACGGGAATGAACTGAGCAGAGCTTTGTGCGTCATCCGTGAAAGTATGGGCGAATCAGCGCGGGCGCCAACTTGCCGGATGGCTGAACTCCCCGATGTGGATCGTGCTATTGGCCTCGCCTGGTTGTATGCACTTCACGTGCGCAGTTGTATCTCTAGAAAGAGACTGTGGCAAGGCGAGTACATGGTTCGGGGCATGCGGGACAACACACTCGGCGCTGCGCGTCTCGGATTGGGCAGCCACTCCGGTTCCCAACTTTATCCAGAATTAGTACCGGAGCAGATCGAGTCACGTTTTCGCCATACCAGATTGCGAGCGCTGAATTTAGATGAATTGACCCGTGCCTTCCGTTTATTACTCGAATATTTGAGTAGCGAAATCTTGTTGGCGGGCGTGCCGCGGAGCAAGCTTTTGGTGCAGACGATCTCAGCGTTTATCGGATTTTCCGCGTGACTTAGGATGGTTCGCGATGGGCTTGTTCCACTCGCAAGGAAAGCATAGGATCGCGCTGCGGGGCGATGGGGAGAAGTGTCGGGCGCTTTGTCAGTTTTGAGCATTCGCTCTGGCCCTGACCCTATGCTAGAAACAGGCCGCTATGACTGCTACGCCGCCGGAAGATTTCGTAACTCTGTATCGCCGCGCCTTTGAAGAATTTGGGGCTTCGGCATTATGGAGCAGCAAGCCTGTGCCTGATCCGACGCCTGCCGACGCTTTGGCAATCACGCGCAGTTTGCGTGTTGAGGGCAATCTCGAAGCGGGGCGGCTGGCGGAACAGATTGAGCGAGCCTGCCGTGCCCCTCACTAAAATACAAAGCCACATTCTCCGGCTTCTAGCCGCCAACCGTGATCCTGAAAGCTATGTCGCCGGTAGCACACCGCTCACGCGCGACACGCCGCGTTCTACTGGCGACATCGACATTTTTCATGACCGAGAAGAACGCGTCGGACAAGCAGCCGAGCAGGATAATGCCGTGCTGGGAGAGCACGGATACACCGTTACATGGCAACACCCCGGCCCCGGCGTCTACACGGTTCTTGCCAGTCGAGAGGGTGCAACAACAAAACTGGAATGGGTTTCGGACAGCGATTTCCGGTTTTTCCCAACCATGCGCGATGAGACTTTCGGCTATGTGCTGCACCCGATTGACCTCGCCACAAACGAAGTCGGGGCTGCTTACGGACGGCAAGACCGCGAGACGTAGTAGACCTGTTGGCCATCCATGACCGCATTCTGTTGCTTGGTGCGGTTATCTGGGCGGCAGTGGGGAAGGCCCTTGGTTTCACGCCGGAAGGGATTATCAACGAAATTCGCCGCAAGGCCCGTTATACGGATGAAGATTTTCGTCGCGTCGACAGCGATCCGCTTATCGATCCTGCGGCGACAATGAAACGGCTGCGGGAAGTTCTCAACGAAGCCGAACAATTTGTGACCCGCATGCCGACCGACAAAGCCGGATTGCTGTTTTTGCAAGACGGCGAAATTGTGCAGCCCGATCCTGACCGGCTCGAGGAGTATCAAACGCATCCGGGGAAAAATCGCGGACATTGGCCTACCAGCCGGGAAATGAGTGCAGCGATGTTTGAGCGTTACAACAAGTAGAACGGAAGCGGCAACGATCCGCGGTCCAAAGTTCTCGAAATCGGCCCTTTGAGGACACCGGCTTCGGCTTATAGCTCAGCTTCCCTTTTCGCCGCTTGCGTCAAGGCACATGGCAATCGATTGCGATCGTTGCGAGACCGACTTTGCCGCCGGAAGGGAATTAGAGACCAGCTACGGCCGTTGTCAGGCGCTTCATTAGTCCGTCTGGATCGTACAGGATTCGGCACCCATCAGCGATAACCCGCTGGGTTCCTTTGTCCACCGGGGAAACTTCTGCCCATGACAAGGGGGCGAATCCAAATTCGACTTCGCATTCCGGCTCAAACCACACCCGCAGGCTCCAGAGGACGCCGTATTCTTCGTGAGACCACTTCACGGGATGCACTCCTGCCGCAGACCACTCAATAGCCGTGAGCCACGCAGCATCCCGATAGATTTTGGTATCTTGTGCAAGCACTACAAGATCAATATCGGAGTCAGGACGAGCGGCGTTTCTCGCATGGGAACCGACCAGTGCGAGACCTCGAACGTTCTCTTGTGCTTTCGCCCAGCGGGTGACAGTTTGTAAAATCCCGAATACTCTCACGGGTGCTTTCCGGGCATACTGGTATCACGGCCCAATCCAAAGGCGGCCAAACATCGCGTGTCAAGGGTTTTTTGCGAAAAAAGGGCCAAAAATAAGGCATTCGTGCTGTGAACGAGTCCGAGCGGGCAAAGGCATCATTAGAAGAGCCGGGCGGGGACGCCCGGCGCGGACGAGGACGTCCGCCCACTGGGATGCTCGATATAGTAGTTTTGAACATGGAATCCACAATATCTTGGGGTTCTGGAGAAAAAGATATTGACGCGGGGTTACCAGCGGATGAATAATATGGGTGCCGACCCTGCGACATCTTGAAAGGCGTGCAACCATCCATGGGACAGCTTAGCGTCAATCTATCCTTAAGAGTGAAGGAATTACCGCGTTCTCTGAGACGGGAGGAGCGCACCGGCGTTTCCTTTCCCCGCTACTTCACGGCGAAACTGGAGGGGGGATCCACTCCGTACGATCAGGTCGCCTGGGAGCTGCGCACCGCGACGATCGGGAACGACAAAGGCTCGGTCATCTTTGAGCAGCGGGACGTAGAGGTTCCTGCCGATTGGTCGCAGACGGCGACCAATATTGTGGCCAGCAAGTATTTCCACGGCCGGATGGGCTCGCCTGAAAGGGAATCCAGCGTGGCGCAGCTGGTGCATCGGGTCGTCGATACGATTGCGGGCTGGGGCTTAGCCGGGAATTATTTCAAAACCAAAGAGGATGGCGAGAGCTTTCGTTTGGAGCTGGCACATCTCATGCTGACTCAAAAAGCCTGCTTCAACTCGCCCGTCTGGTTTAACGTTGGTGTGCGCGAGTCGCGGGGCTATGGTTTTTATTTCGACGAAGCCGAGCAGGTGGTGAAAAAGCTGTTGCCGGGCGAGAACCATCCGCAGTGCTCGGCGTGCTTCATCAATTCGGTGGGCGATACGCTCGAATCCATTCTGGACCTCGCCAAAACGGAAGGCATGCTCTTCAAGTGGGGCTCGGGCACGGGCACGAATCTCTCGGCTATTCGCGAGGAGAATGCGCATCTTTGGGGTGGAGGCCGGGCGTCAGGTCCGCTCAGCTTTATGAAGGGTTTTGATGCTTTTGCGGGCGTCATCAAGTCGGGCGGGAAAACGCGGCGCGCAGCGAAGATGGTCATTCTCAATTCGGATCATCCGGATGTTGAGAAATTCATCTGGTGCAAAGCGAAAGAAGAGAAGAAGGCGCACACGCTGGTGGATGCGGGCTACGATTCATCGCTCGATGGCGAAGCCTACAGTTCCGTCTTTTTCCAGAACGCAAACAACTCTGTGCGGGCGACGGATGAATTTATGCGAGCGGTAGTGGATGACTCGGATTGGTGGACTCGCAGCGTAGTCAGCGGGCAACCTGTGAACCGCTATAAAGCACGAGAGCTGATGCGGCAGATCGCGGAAGCCACGCACCAGTGCGGTGATCCCGGCATGCAGTTCGACACAACCGTGAATCGCTGGCACACGTCCAAAAAGACCGCGCGCATCAACGCTTCGAATCCGTGCTCGGAATACATGTTTCTCGACGATTCGGCGTGCAATCTGGCCTCACTGAATCTGATGAAGTTCGCAGGCCCGGATGGGACGTTCGACGTGGAGGGTTTCCGGCACGCAGTGGATACGGTGATCCTCGCGCAGGAGATTCTCGTCGATAACGCGAGCTATCCCACCGAGAAGATTGCGAAGAATTCGCATGATTTTCGACCGCTCGGTCTAGGATACGCGAATCTTGGCGCATTGCTGATGTCATTGGGTATCCCGTATGACAGCGAACAAGGCCGCGATTTTGCGGCAGCCATTACGGCTGTCATGTGCGGCCAGGCTTATCTCACGAGCGCGCGTGTTGCTGAAGCAGTGGGCCCGTGTGCGGGTTACGCGGAGAATGAGGAATCGTTCCTCGACGTCATCCGCATGCATTGGAACGCAGTGAATGGGATCGACAGCAAACGCGTGCATCCAGAGATGTTCTACGCAGCGGAGGAATGCTGGCGTACTGCTTATGAACTGGGCACGCTTGCCGGATTCCGTAATTCACAAGTGACGGTTCTTGCACCCACTGGCACCATCGGATTCATGATGGATTGCGATACCACGGGTATTGAACCTGATTTGGCGTTAG
>JAFASD010000174.1 GCA_019244945.1 Acidobacteriaceae bacterium
GAAGGCAACGATCTCGTCGAATTTCTTGCGGATCTCCCGTTGGGTCATGCCGAGGATGGCACCGTTCAAGAAAATATTCTCGCGGCCCGTCAGTTCGGGATGGAAGCCTGTACCAACCTCGAGGAGGCTGGCGACGCGTCCGCGCAGCAGCACGCGACCTTGCGTCGGCTCGGTGATGCGGCTGAGAATCTTCAGGAGGGTGCTCTTGCCGGCACCGTTCCGGCCGATGATACCTATCACCTCCCCCTGCTTCACGTCGAAGCTGACATCCTTCAACGCCCAGAACTCTTCGATCTCGTCACCTTGGACGACTTGGCGCCCGCGCGTCATGTCGATGGCCTTGCGCCCGAAATCCTTGACCACGTGCGTGACCACATCGCGCAATGCCGTGTAGTTGTGGTAGCCCCGCTCCGAGATGTGCCCGACGAGGTAAGCTTTCGAAAGTTTGTCGACAGTGATGACGGTGTCTGTCATTTCAGATGAGGTCCGCGAAGCTTTTTTCGGTTCTTCTGAAGCGCCGAATACCGAACCAAAGGAAAAAAATCGCGACGCTCGCGCTGACCGCCAAACCGCGCAGATAGAGTGGGCTTTGCCCCCCGAGGATGCACCATCGGAAACCATCAATGACCCCGACCATGGGGTTGAGAGCATAAAATATGCGCCATTGCTCGGGCACGATGCTCGAGGAAAAACCGACCGGCGATACGTAAAGGCCGAATTGCGCGATGAACGGGATGATGAAACGAAAATCCCGATATTTCACATTGAGCGCCGTGATCCAGAGCGAGGGGCCAATGCTGGCGATGAAGGCGAAGAGCACGAATCCCGGCAAAAGCAGAATGTGCCAATCCGGAACGAAGTGGTACCAGCCCATCAGCAAGACCATGATGCCGAAACTGATGAGGAAGTCGACGAAGGCGACCATGATCGTTGCGGTGGGAACAATCAGCCTCGGAAAATAAACTTTGCTGATCAAATTCGAATTGTTGATCAAGCTGTTCGAGGCTTCGGTAAGGCCCGTCGAAAAAAAGCTCCAGGGCAACATGCCGGCGAACACCATCAACGCATATGGCGCTGTACCGTCCGATGGTAATCTTGCGAGACGGCTGAATATGACCGTGAACACGATCATGGTGAGAAAGGGCCGGATTAACGCCCAAGCGATGCCGATGACTGTTTGCTTGTAGCGGACGGAGAGATCGCGCCAGGCGAGAACCTGAAAAAGCTCACGATAGCGCCAAAGATCAATCCAATAGTTCCGCTCTTGCCGCCCCGGTTCGATGACGACGATCTGCTGCATCATTCTGTCAAACGAGGCTATGGCGACGAATGCGGCCCGAGACCGCGCCGGAACAGGCCATCGCGTTTGCGTCTCATCATAGCCATGATCAACATCCCGATCTCGATCACCCGGTGGCCAATAAACAGAAGCGTGTATTTGTCGCGATCTCGTAAGGCGATTTTCAGCATATGCGAACCGAGTTTCACCCATCGCCTCTCGTCAATAAACCGGGACCAGGCAAAAATCGAATCATCGAACGCAATTACCGGTGACTTCCCGTTTTCAACAAGCTTTTGGTTAAGGTAGGTCTCCAACGTCTCAATGAACTCAGGAGATTTTTTCTGGTTGGATTCATGCCAATTGTTGTTTCCGTGGATCCTGTAGCTCCCAAGATTCTTGTCGATCGAGTAGATCTCGCCAATGAGAGACGCACCGCAGACGATGAAGTCATCGCCCGAGATTCGCACGTACCGTTCGGGAATTGGAAACAAGCGTTTTGCGAGCGCTCGATTGATCGAGATGGTCGTGGTCGGCCCGGCTTCATACCAGACGAAGCGATGCTGTTGGGCAAACGAATAGCGATTCAATGGTGAGGCGTGAGTCACACCTCTGGCAGATTTTTGGAGCCTCTCCCCTTCGGCGCCGATCGGTGTCAAAAGGTGATGCATCATCATCGGCCTCGAATTAAGACCGCGATGGCGAAATTCGTCGACGATGAGTGAAACCTTGTCCGAGTGAAAGAAATCGTCGGCGTCTAGAAAGCACAAGATGTCACCGCGACTGGTCGCGACACCTGCGTTGAACGCCGAGCCCTGTCCGCCGTTCGTCTTGAACACCCCAACCACCCGGTCCCCGTAAGAAGCGATGACGTCACGAGAACCGTCAGTCGATCCGTCGTCGACGACGATCACCTCCACCTTGGGGTAGGTCTGCGTGAGCGCGCTGTCGATGGCGGCACCAAGGAAGGCGGCATAATTGTAATTATTGATGAGAATGCTGACGAGAGGCCCCGACAGACGTGGGCGCATCGGTCGAACAACCCGGGCCACTCCCGCCGATTCGTGCTCGAGCGCGTCAAAATTCGGGCGATAGGCACGAGCTTCAGCTGAAGAGGCACTCGGATCGATAGCCACACAAACACCTTTTACATACTCGAAAACTATGAAGTCGCATTAACTAAAGATGCTTTCGTTTGCGTTAATGACTACTGGCCAATGTGACGAGGCTTGGTCCTTTTCGAGTCGTCCAAGCAACAATGTCGATATGTCGCAACTTGCGCGTTGAAATGCTTCAAAATTTTCGTTGTGGACAAAATTTTGTGAGCGATCGCGGTTGTGCATTGCGGGGTCACTGGAAGGCCGCGACCCCTGTGAATGCGGTTCGTCCCGACGCTGGCGTTGATCGAACGGCTTTGTCATTGAAGATCATTTAGCGTTGATACAGAGTGCCCGTTTGTGACGGGAACTATTGTGGAGCGAGTTCAGGTGCGGCAGATACGGACCCTGATCGGGACATTTTCGAATGGCAATTGACTGCGCCTTTGTTAGGGGGACTTGAGGGCATGGCATCAGCTCCTGATGTCCTGCCGGTCTCCATTATTGTTCCGACATTCAACCGCGCGGAGTTGTTGCGCGAAGCGATCACAAGCTTGCTCGAGCAAAACCGGCCCGCGGCTCAAATCCTGATCGTGGATGACGGATCGACTGACGATACGGCTACCGTCGCGGCGGCATTTGGCGAAAAGCTGAGTTACGCCAGACTCGAAACCAACGAAGGC
>JAFASD010000410.1 GCA_019244945.1 Acidobacteriaceae bacterium
CAGCTCGCTTCCCACTCCCACCGCCCATGAACCGGCAGCAAAAAAGTCCGCGACGGTTTCGAGATTGACACCGCCGGTCGGAATCATCTCGATGTGTGGGAAAGGCGCTTTCAGAGCCTTGATGTATTTTGCCCCACCCACAGCGCTGCATGGAAACACTTTCACCGCATCCCCGCCGGCTTCCCATGCAGCCAGAACTTCGGTGGGCGTCAGGCCACCGGGAAAGATCGGTTTCGAATAGCGGCGTGCCATCTCGATAGTCTTGACATTCAGGCTGGGAGTCACGAAAAACTGAGCCCCGGCCAGCATGCAAGCACGCGCAGTTTCGGGATCGAGCACGGTGCCGGCGCCCAATAGCACTTCATCGCCATGCTGGTCCGCAATCTTTTCCAGAGCCTTCAGCGCGTTCTGCACGGTCATGGTGATCTCGATGCAATCCATGCCTCCTTCGCGCAGAGCCTGAATTGCCGCGATTGCCGTACCCGCATCCGGCGTTCGAACAATTGGAACGATTGCCGCTTCTTCGATCCGCTTCAGAATGGCAGCGTGACTCAAAATCATGCGGCTACGTCTTGAGCTTTTTGTTCAGCTTGAGATTCAGAACGACTTTTGTATGGCTATCGAACACGCTGACCGTCTTGGTCTTGCTGGTCATTCCATTCGCCTGGGCCCGGAGTTCCCAGTTCACATCCGTGCTCAGGCCATAGAAGCGGTATTTGCCGTCCTGCTGGGCTATGTAAGAACGTACCTGAAGTGTTTTGGTGTCTTTCAGGAGTACGACGGCGCCTGAAACCGGCGAGCCGGTGGTGCTGAGAACTGTACCCTCAATCGATCGTGTGGTCGGAGTGCCGGGCTGGCCAACCACCGGAGGAGCGATCTGCGCGAAGGACGGTACCGTTAAAGCAGCAAATAAGAACAGGAGACACAGTGTCCTCACGCGAGCACAAACCTCAGTGCCACTGCTCTTCCTCTTCTTCGTCCTCCTCTTCTTCGTCGGCGTCTTCCTCGTCCTCGTCGTAATCGTAGTCTTCGTCGTCTTCTTCGTCTTCGTCTTCCGATTGAAGCTCAACGGGATTGACGCTGGCCACCGTCAGTGAGGCTCCGCATTCATCGCACGAAAGAACATCTCCTTCATCCAGCTCTTCTTCTTCGACGTCGATCGAAGCATCACATTTGGGACAACTGACCATAGATATTCCTTTTCTGAATTGATACCAAAAAACCGCTGAAACTTTCAGGCCCATACGCCCGAATGGATCATCCGCGCCGTGGAACTGTTACACCGTTCAATTGCTGATCGTAAGCCGCTAACTCCTCCGGAGTTACCGTAACGAGAGTCTTATCCATATCTTCGGATGTCTCCACCATGTGCTTTAGATGCGCGGCCGCGATACGCATGCAGAGTGGGTCCGTGAGCTTCCGGCCATGCTCTCTCGAAAGCGCGAGTAAAGCCGGGTGCGGTAAAGCAATCACCTTCTCTTCGGAAATACCGCCCTCCGGTGTAACCAGAAATTTGACGTCAACGGTATCGGCGTGCCGTATCGAGATGCCGGTCTGAAGCCATCGGAACTCCACTTTCCAGGTGCGCCCGAAAGGGTCCGGACCAGCGTCAAAAACACGGCATTGGCCGCTCATGACCCGATGCTAACATGGGCTGCGCTGCTAGATTGTGGTGGATCGCTGGCCCACCAAGGACAGCAACTCGTTGCGCGTCTCTTTGTTATTCCGAAAGGCGCCCAGCATGGCGCTGGTGATCGCGCCTGAATGTTGCTTTTCGACTCCGCGCATCATCATGCAAAAGTGGCGGGCTTCACAAATCACTCCCACGCCCCTTGGATTTACCAGCCGTTGAATGGTTTCCGCCACCTCTTGCGTAAGCCGCTCTTGAATCTGAAGGCGGCGCGCGAACGCATCCACAATACGCGGAATTTTGCTGAGCCCGATCACTTTCGAATCCGGCAGGTAAGCGACATGCATCTTCCCGAAAAACGGCAAGAGATGGTGCTCGCATAGGCTGAAAAATTCGATATCTCGTACAATCACGACTTCGTCGTACTTCACGTCGAATAAAGCGTCGTTGACGATCTTGTCGACGTCGGCCGTATACCCGCTCGTCAAATATCGCAGCGCCTTTTCCGATCGCGCCGGAGTAACATTCAAGCCTTCCCGCTCCGGATCTTCGCCCAGGGCGCGAAGAACTTCCCGTATGTGCGAAGCGATCGATATATCGGAACGCTTCGGCTGCATCTGAACGACTGAGGTGGTTTTCTTCATGAAAAATCCTGCTGTCTATACTTCAAAAAAATTCCGCTCGGTCTCTTGGATGCGCACGTGTAGCAATTGTGCGGCAGTGTCACCCAGGTAAGCATTCCAGTGCTGCCGCAGCAACTCTAAGATGACCAGAATTACGTTTTCCGTGGTTGGAACGCGCTCCGCAAATTGGGGCACATCCAGATTGATATTGCGGTGATCGAAAAGTTTAAGAACGGTCTCGTCGATTAGGTTGTCGAGTTTGGGTAAAGGAAGGATTAGACCCGTCGAAGGATCGACGGCTCCGGCGACGGTCACATCCAGAACGTAATTATGTCCATGACCAAACGGGTTGTTGCACTTTCCGAATAGGCGCGCGTTCTCAGCGTCACTCAGTTCCGGCGAATGCAACCGGTGGGAAGCCGAAAACTCATAGCGCCGCGTGACAGTTGTCATAACGAGAGATCCCCACGCACGATATCGACGTGATGATCTGGAGTTTCATAAAGCCTGACCCTCGCGAGCCTGGCGGGCAAACCTTGTAAGTTGTTTTCCAATCGCCGCCAAATCTCCCCGGCGATGTTCTCCGGAGTGGGAACAACTTTATGGAAGGGCTCGACCTCGTAGTTCAGGAAACGATGGTCCATCGGCTCAACCACTTCCCTCAAAAGAATCTCTTTCAAGGCCTGTAGGTTGATTACCATGCCGGTTGCGGGATCCGGATCGCCCTCGACCGTCACTTCAAGAAGGTAATTGTGCCCGTGCCCGTTAGGATTTGCGCCTTCTCCGTAAAGCTGCTGATTCTCCTGGTCGCTTAAAGACGGAACACGGCACACGTGAGATGCAGAAAATTCAGCCTTTCGGGTTACGAACATAGATCCACTGATTCGATGTCCCGGGAAGAACGTTGGATACTGGAATTATCCGGCAAAGAAAGTGGCTACAACCAACACTCTACGCGCTCTGCTTGCGACGCTGACGTTATTGTTCATTGGACTTATTGGGTTTAGCCTGCGGGATACGTCGGCCAAAGAAGGGGACCGAGCACCGGCTTTTACCATCACAACAGATCAAGGCGCCCGAGTGACTCCGGACTCGTTCGGAGGTAAGGTTCTGGTCCTGAACTTCTGGGCTACCTGGTGCGGAACCTGTGTCCAAGAAATCCCCTCTTTGAACCAGTTTCAAAAGCGGTTCGCGGATTCCGGCGTGAAGGTAGTGGCCGTCAGTATTGACAAGAACGCGCAGAAATACCGCACTTTCCTGGATCGTATTCACGTCTCCTTTGACACTGCGAGGGACCCGGCCGCGGATATCAGCTCCGAATATGGAACGTTCCAGTATCCGGAGACATACATTATTAAGGACGGCCGCATTGCGCGAAAGTTCGGGAATGCCCAAGATTGGACCAGCGACGACCTCACGCAATATATACAGAGTTTGCTCTGAATTCGGATTGAGTCATGGCCGTTGACCGGGCAACCGTAACGGCAATCGAAGCGGAACTCGGAAAACGTGCGGTATTATCCGAGCCTCACGATCTCAAGTTGTACGAGTATGACGGAGGCGTGGACAAATCCATACCGGATATAGTCGTGTTTCCTCAGAGTACCGAGGAAGTAGTCAAGCTTGTCAAGCTGGCGCAGGAACACAATCTCGCGATTGTGGGGCGGGGCGCAGGAACCGGGCTCAGCGGGGGAGCAATCGCTCGCGCTGGAGGCATGATCGTGTCTTTCGCCAGAATGAATCGCATTCTGGAAATCGACATTGAGAACGAGCGCATGGTTGTGCAACCCGGCGTCGTGAATCTCGACATGACGTTAGCTGCGCAATCCGCAGGATATTTCTACGCGCCCGATCCATCCAGCCAGCGCGCCTGCACGATCGGCGGTAATGTCGCGGAGAACGCGGGCGGTCCGCACACGGTCGCATACGGTGTCACGACGAATCACGTCGTCGGTTTGGAAGCCGTTCTGCCGAACGGCGCAGTCATCGAAGTAGGCGGCAAGGAGGCCGATCTGCCGGGCTACGATCTGGTTGGGCTGCTTACTGGATCTGAAGGCACGATGGCGCTGGTGACCAAGATTTGTGTCCGACTGGTGCGGCAACCAGATGCCGTAAAAACCATGCTCGCCATTTACAATTCAGTCGATGAAGCCGGGAATACCGTGGGCGAGCTGACTTCAAAAGGTATCACTCCGGTCGCACTCGAGATGCTCGACGGCCCGATGTTGCGAATGGTGGAAGCGGCGACTCACGCTGGTTATCCATTGGATGCCGCAGCGGTGCTGTTGATCGAGGTCGAAGGACTGACAGAAGCAGTGGAGGAGCAGGCGTCCGAGATCAGTGCAGTTTGCAGCGCGTGTGGCGCCCGCGAAGTGCGCGTTGCGAAATCCCCTGCCGAGCGCGATCTGCTGTGGAAGGGGCGGAAAAACGCTTTCGGAGCTATCGGGCGAACAAGTCCAACGTACTATGTCCAGGACGGCGTCGTCCCACGCACGCAAATTGCCCGGACCTTACGAGCCATCGAACAAATCGGCCAAACCTACGGCATCCCCATCAGCAACGTATTCCACGCCGGCGATGGCAACATGCACCCGATTATGCCCTTCGATCCACGCAAAGACGGAGACCTGACGCGAGCCCGTCTCGCTGGCGAAGAAATCCTCGAATTTTGCATCTCCGTGGGCGGATCCATCACAGGAGAGCACGGAGTCGGGATGGAAAAGATGGAACTGATGCCGCGTCTGTTTTCGGAAGACACCCTGGAGCTCATTAGGAAATTCAAGTCTCTCTTCGATCCTTCTTGCCGTCTGAATCCTGGGAAAGTGCTGCCAACCGGGAAAGGCTGTTTGGAGATCCGGCAAAGCGGAAATTTGGTGCTATAGAAGTGCTGGCAGAATGCTAGCATTGACTCGTGGCAACCTTAACGGTTCGGAACGTGCCGTCCGCGGTCGTGAATTCGCTCAAGTCACTTGCACGCAGGAAGCGGCACTCTATGGAGCACGAGATCCGGGAAATCCTCCGAGATTACGTCGCTGAACGGGGTTCCGTGCTTATGCAGATTGAGACAGCTTGGTCCCAGCAAAAGCGTCGGCCAACCGCTAAAGAAATTGACGGTTGGATCGCGGCTGGACGCAAGTGAAAGCTGTTGTTGACACAAATGTAGTAGCCTACTTTCTGCTGGGCACCCCGGAGTTCGTCGATGAGGTACGCCAGTTTTGGCGCGAGGCAGCCGAAACGCTCGCGCCCGCGATCTGGGAAGCGGAGTTGGCCAACGTTATCTGGAAGGCCGTTCGAGCCAGTGTTGCCAACCGTGATGAAGGTCTCCAGCGACTTCGATTTGCCAGTCGCCTGGGTATCCAGTCCGTACCAAGCAAATCACTCTGGGAAGGGGCACTGCTTCGCGCTGTTGATGCAGGCATGACGGTCTATGACACGTTGTTCGTCGAGCTTGCGATAAGGGAACAACTCCCGCTCGCAACATTTGATTCGCAGGTGCTCTCGGCCTTTCCCCACGTTGCTGTACGTCCAGCCGCACTAGTCCGCAAATGAGCCTCGTTCTCTGAATCCTCAGACGCCGCTGGCCCTGCATAGAGAAGCGCTTCATTTATGCTGGAAATGGATGACCACGGACGAACGTCTGCAATTCCTGCTGCAATCAACGGAATCGCTGCATTCGAGCGTCCAGGATCTGACTGGAAAAGTACACGACCTCACTGTAGGGCTGGCAGAACTTCGAGGTTCAGTTGCGGATCTAACGCGTGTCGTTGAAATCGACGCCGAAAATATTCGCCGGCTTGCCAATATTGCAGCCGCTCATTAGACGCGATTGATGATCTGGACAGCAGGTTACCGGGATAGAGTTTACATGGGCCGTTAGGTTCGTTTCGGCGCCCCGCTCGCGCCCCTTTTTCGTGAGAGTCGAATTCCGGAGCTCTAGCTGTGTTGCCGCTACCGAACACTTATTTATTCTGGAGATGAATGACCATCGACGAACGTCTGCAATTTCTACTGCAATCAAACCAATCGCTGCATTCCAATGTCCAGGATCTTACCGCAACCATTGCAGAACTTCGAGGCTCAGTTGCGGATCTCAGGCGCGTCGTTGAAACTGACGCCGAAAATATTCGCCGGCTTGCCAACATTGCAGCCGCTCATTAGACGGGACTCGATGATCGGGATAGCAGGTTTACCGGCATAGAGTTTACACGACCGTCTAAGTCAGGTTCGACGGACCCTCCCCGATTTAAGAAGCCATTCACCTGATTCAGAGATTCTCTTTACCAATCAAGGTCAATGGATGCGGAGTCGGGTATAGAAGGCCGATCAGCGTTGGTGTCTTGCAATCAGTTCGCGAACCGTGGAGACCAGATCATGAGGAATCTTCATTACCGTCTCGGAGGATTCTACACCTGCCTCATCTTCGGCGACAGCCTCTTCCTCCGTCTGTTCGTTGTAGTGGGCAAGCACTTTTTTCATTTTGCCTTCGTCCCACCCAAGCGGAAATTTGTTTTTGCTCATTGCGGTTTGTTCTTCCTGCGCCTGCGATAGGCAGCTAGCGCCTTCCCGGCTAACTCGTATGCGGTAATCACAAACAAGCTTTCAGGCTCCGGAACGTAAATCACACGAAGATATTTTCCCGAGCTGGTTTGACCAACTGCTACCCTTGAGCCTTCCTGGCCAGCGCGATCTTCTCCGGGCCTTTCCAAAATCTCGATGACCTCGTCTTCATTGACGTTGTGATTATGAACATGAGGCGCGTCGGTTGCAGGGTCAATGTAGAACCGGACCTCCACAACTGACTCCATTAATTATTCTATCCGTTGAAAGCGACTGGCGACGATGCCTGGGGCGGTCAGTGGAGTCGCTTCTTTGAACCGCAGGGGAGAGCCTCTTGTCGTAGCTTCATTCAACTCCAATAATTCCGATCCAGATTCCTGCACTGCACCGCTTCAGCCAGATGCTTGGCGGATACCGCCTCGGAATGATCCAGATCGGCAATCGTCCGCGCGACGCGCAACATCCGGTCATGCGCGCGAGCCGAAAGATTCATGCGCCGCACGGCCATCTCGAGCGTTCGTTCCCCACCATCATCGAGCGCGCAAAGCGTTCGCAACAGAGACGGTGGGATCTGCGAATTATAAAATCCGCGCGTGCGTTGTGTCTCTCGGGCTGCTTCCACTCGCTCCCGAATCTGCGCGGAGCTATGCCCTTCCCCTTTCGCGCGCAACTCCTTATATGGGACAGCCGGCACCTCGATGTGCATGTCGATGCGATCCAGTAGTGGACCGCTGATCTTCGCCAAATAGCGCTGGATGATACCCGGCGTGCAACGGCATTCGCGCGTATTATCGCCGTAGAATCCGCAGGGGCATGGGTTCATGGCAGCCACTAACATAATGCGCGCCGGAAAAGTCAGTGTTCCATTGCTGCGAGCCAGAGTCACCGACCCTTCTTCGAGAGGTTGGCGAAGCTGTTCGAGGACACCACGAGGAAACTCGGGCAGCTCATCGAGAAACAAAACACCCTGATGCGCCAAACTCACTTCGCCGGGCCGCGGGCTTCCGCTACCGCCTCCAATCAGGCCCGCGTCTGAAATAGTATGATGCGGTGCGCGAAAGGGCCGGCTGTGTAGAATTCCAATTCCTGCCGGCAAAACGCCCGCCACTCCGTGAATCTGTGTGGCTTCGAGCGCCTCACGAAACGTCAGCTTAGGCAGAATACCGGCAAACCGTTTTGCGAGCATGGTCTTGCCAGATCCCGGTGGCCCAATCATCAGGATGATGTAGACGGTTTCAGCCTCCCACAAAGTCTTTTCTTTTCAATAATCGAGACGCTTCCCTTTTCAGCGGGCCGCAGTGCGTGTGAGGCGGCCTTGTGAAAAATCCTCGCTTGGACAGAAGAACGGACCGCCCCGGTGTTACCAGCACCGCTGCGGCCCTCAGCAATAAAAC